>NZ_KB894584.1 GCF_000374545.1 Anaeromusa acidaminophila DSM 3853 | reverse complement strand
TATTCATTCCCAATTGCAGTGCTAATTCCTGATAAGAAACTTCTGTTGTTAAATATAACTCTACTACATGAAGTTTAAAATCCAAAGAGTACGTTTGATTTTTTCTGCTTCGCAATAACCCATCTTCACCCAATCTGTTGTATATTGCAACCCATTTCTGGATATCTTTTATTGCAGGAATATTATACTTTTTGCTTAAAAATACATATCCACCTTTGCCGTTAAGATACTCTTGAACTACTTTTAATTTAAATTCAAAACTATATTTTGCCAAAAAAAACCGACCCCCAAAAGTTAGATTTTTAAGGTCTAACTTTTGGGGGTCAGTTCAAGGATTACGGTCTTTTTCTATGACTTTCCCTGATCCGGCAATACCAGCCTAGACTTCACTAGCCGCCGGTTTATCGGCTTCCGGTTCTTTCTTTTTTAGATTATCCGGCATGAAAAGAGCTCCTACGGCCATAATGCAGAGCAAAGTCGCCAGGAACAGGAAGGCGTCCCGGTACGCCAGAATGCCTGCTTGATGCAGCATTTCCTGATAAAGCTTGCCCATCGCCATCGGCCCGGCGTCGTTTGGCGAAACGCCTAACTGCAACAACGCTTGTTTCGCCGCTGCTAACGCTTGGTTATAGACCGGTTCTGCGGCGCTCAAATGTTGCACCAAATACGCTTGTTCCCGTTGCTGGCTGTGAATCATTTCGTTCGTCACTAAGGCAATGCCTACGCTGCCCCCCAAGTTGCGCATGAGAGAAATAATCGCCGAAGCATTGCTGCTCTGCGCAGGGGGAATGCGCGAAAACGCCAGCGTCGTTACTGGAACAAACAGAAAGGGCAAGCCAATGGTCTGCAAGATGCGAACCATCACAAACATTTCGCAATCGCTTTGCGGCGTCAAAAGGCTGGTCGCCCACATGCCGCCTGCCATGGCCGCCATGCCAAAAGCTACAAGATACCGCGCCTGGACGCGATTCACCAGCTTACCCACAAAAGGCATGATGAAAAAGACCACTAGCCCCCCAGGTGATAAAAGCAGCCCGGCTAAGGTAGCGTCGTAGCCGTAATAGGTCTGCACCAGCATAGGCAACAGCGCCGTCCCGGAGTACAGGGCAAATCCCACAAAAAACATCATAATACAAGGCAGCCCAAAGCTGGGCATGGCAAGGAGCCGCAATTCCACCACCGGCTTTTCCTGCTTCAAAAGCCACATGACAGCCAATACCAACGCCGCTGCCGAAATAACGGCAAACAGGAGAATAAAGGAACTGTCAAACCAGTCTTCCTGCTGTCCCTTATCCAGAACAATCTGCAGCGCCCCCAAGCCTAACGCGATCAAACCCAAACCGATATAATCGATGGAAGGCACTATCTGCTTACGCGCTGTCGGCGGATCTTCCACCAGCATGCGTACTAAAAACGCCGCTAAAATTCCCACAGGAACATTCATGAAGAAAATCCAGCGCCAATTAAAGTGATCCGTAATATAACCGCCCAATACAGGGCCAATAATCGGCGCCAGCACCGTAGTAATGCCGGTAATGGCAAAGGCCAACCCCAGCTTCTCCGGCGGAAAGCTGTCCTTGATAATGGCCTGCTGCGCCGGCTGCAAGCCCCCTCCGGCCAACCCTTGCAACAAACGGCATACGATCAGCATCGCTAGAGAGGTTGCAATGCCGCACAAAAACGACGCGGCCGTAAAACCAAGAATGCAGACAATGAAAAAGTTTTTCCGCCCCATCAACGCCGAAAGCCAGCCGGATAAGGGCAATACAATGCCGTTCGCTACAAGATACGACGTTAAAATCCAGGTACTCTCCTCGGAACTCGCCCCCAACGAACCTGCGATATACGCCAACGCCACATTGGCAATGGTGGTATCCAGTACTTCCATAAACGCCGCCAAACTGACCACTACGGAAACCAAAAAAGGCCGTTCGGGACGATGCATGGCCGCTTCCATCTTAAAGGACCGTTCCTTCCGTAAAGACCGTAGGCTCTACCGACATGCCCGGCCCCAGATGAATAGAGCTTTCCGGCTGCGCTTCCAAGACGATTTTGACAGGCACCCGCTGCACTACTTTTACAAAGTTACCTGTGGCATTTTCCGCCGGAAACAAGGAAAAATGCGCGCCCGTACCCGCCTGCAAGCTGTCCACGCGTCCGCGGAGAGTCACGCCGGGATAAGCGTCAATGCGTATTTCCGCCGCCTGTCCCGGACGCATGCGCTTAAGCTGGGTTTCCTTAAAATTAGCCACAACCCACAAGTCCGTTCCCACTAATGAGCCTAATTGTTGCCCGGCCTGAACGTAGTTTCCTAGTTCCACGCTTCGTTTAGTAATCCGGCCATCTACTGGGGCAATAATTTTTGTATTCGTCAAGTCCTGCTCCGCCTGGGCCAGCTCGACTTCCGCCTGCCGTACCTGCGCGGCCAGTTGCTCTGTCGTGCTTTGCGCCGTGGCAATCACGCTAGGCGCTGTTGACGCCGAACGAGCGTCGGCCTGGCTTTTCTCCAGCGCGGCCCGCAACGAGGCTTCCGTAGCTACCGCTTGATCCCACTGCTGCTGCGAGCAGGCGCCTTCACGGAAAAGGCTTTCCATACGCTGCCGGTCCGCTGCCGCTTTCTCCCAGTTCGCCTGCGCCGACGCGACCTGCGCCCGGGCGCCTTCCAAGCCGGACGGAGCGGAAACAGACGTCGTCGCCAGAGTGTTTTGCGCTGCACTAGCAGCCGCTTTTGCTGCCGCCAAGGCCGCAGCCGCCCGATCTCGCTTGATCTGATAGTCTGACGGATCGATTTCCACCAGCACATCGCCGGCTTTTACGACCTGATTATCTTTAATATGCACCGCTTTGACATACCCCTGCACTTTGGGACTCAAGGTTACAATAGTCCCTTCAATCGCGGCATTGTCCGTCGTAACCTTGCCGTCCTGCCAAACATACCAGCCGCCGCCAATCGCCGCCAGCAATAAAAAAAGCAAGGCAATCCGAAATAACTTCTTTTTATCTTTCATTATGTTCACCTATTCTCGTTTCCTTTTGTCTTCGAATCTACAATGCCGTATAAATACAGCTGAAATGCCTGTATCGCATAACTAGCGTCCGAATCTTCCCCCAAAGGCACCATTTTTTCCGCCAGCGGCTTGGTGATAAAATAAAAATTAAGAATGCCCGCCATAGACACCGCCGCATGGGCCACATCCAGGCCTTGTCGAAACAGGCCCTGCTCCATCCCTTCGCGCAGCGTCTCCATGACAAATTGATAGACTTCCCCTAAATGCCGCTCCACAATCGGCCCGCCATAAGCAGTCGGCTTCAGCAGCTCTCGCATGATAAACCGTGACAAATAGGGGCGTTGCCCGTGAATGTAGGTTACTCGTTTCGCATACATTTCCAGCTTGGCAATCGGCGTTGACGGCGTTTGCGCCTGCATCGTTTCCATGCTCTCTCGAATGGGCCGGAACTGCTCTTCCAGCACGGCTTGGTATAGGCCTTCTTTGCCGCCAAAATGATAGGATACCGCCGACACATTGAGCTTCGCCTGCTGCGTCAGCTCCCGCACCGATACGTCCGCAAATCCCTTGCAGGCAAACAGATCCGTCGCTATCTCCAACAGCTTGACTCGGCTGTCCTTATCTTCCATTTTCATTCGCCTCCCATTTCAAACAATCGTTTGTTTGAATTAGCATAGCACTCTAAAAGAAGTATGTCAAATATATCCCCCTGGCCCTGCGGGCCATCCCCCTTTAGCAAGGGGGACATTTTGTCTCAGCCCCTCGACAGAACCTGCCTCCCTTGCCAAAAGGAGGTGTCAGCGGTGGAGAGATTCGTACTTTTTTCTTCCAGGCGTGTTTTAAGCCGTAATTCAATGGCTTCGCAGACGCCGAAAAAGTTTTCTTTAACTTCTAAATTACTAAACCGCAGCACTTCAAGTCCGTATTGCCCCAAAGTTACACTACGCAATTTATCCTGAATAAGATTTTCTTCTTCATAATGCTGGCCGCCATCTACTTCCAAAACCAAGCCAGCTTGAGCACAATAGAAATCAACAATGTACTGGCCAATTACTTTTTGTCGTAAAAACCGCACCGGATACTCACGCAAAAATTCATACCAAAGCTTTCGTTCTTCCTTCGTCATAGCTTTTCTCAATTGCCGAGCATAAACAGTAAGCGCCTTATTATGCTTGCGATGCATTTATATCGCCTCGATTTTTAAATCCCCCTGGCCCTGCGAGTCATCCCCCTTTCGCAAGGGGGACCTTTTGTCTCAGCATCTCGACAGACCAAATCCTAAACCTTGCCTCCCTTGCCAAAGGGAGGTACCGCCTCAGCGGCGGAGGGATTCGCCGCATTTGCTAATCCTCGTGCGTACCCTCCGATTCTCCCGCGACTCTTGTTCAAGCTCTTTCTCGTATTTTTACTCTTCGGCGCAGTAGCGAACCTGGCCGCCGACCATGGTCAGCAGCACCTTGGTCTGCGGCAGTTCATCCACGGGAACCTGGAAAATGTCCTGCGATACCATGACTAAATCCGCCAGTTTACCTACTTTTAAAGATCCTTTTTCCTGCTCGCTGAACTCCGCATAAGCGCCGCCCAAGGTATAGGCGCGCACGGCATCTTCGAGCTTCAGCTTTTCTTCCGGCACCCAGCCGTTTGGGTAGCGTCCGTCCAGCGTCCGCCGCGTCACCGCTGTGTAAATACCCTGAAAAGGGTCTAAAGGCACTACAGGCCAATCGGTCCCGAAGGAAAGGGACACGCCAGCCTCCAAAAGTGAGCGGAAGGCATAAGTCGTACGGCAGCGCTCTGGGCCAATGCGTTTTTCCGCCCAACAGCCGTCATCCGCCACATGCCCCGGCTGCACCGACGCTAACACGCCCAAACGCGCCATGCGTGCGATATCTTCGCGGCGCAAATGCTGCGCATGCTCAATGCGGAAACGCCGATCTCGCGGGCCGTTTTCGGCCTGGACTTCTTCAAAAATATCTAAGAGCAGCTGATTGGCCTTGTCGCCAATGGCGTGCAGCGATGCCGCCAGCCCGGAGCGGTCCGCCGCCGCCAGCCGTTCCTTCATAATGCCTTTCGGCAGCATCTGTTCCGTCAAGAGGCCGCAAGTTTCCGGCGCGTCATTGTAGGGTTCGCACATGTAGGCCGTGCCGGAGCCAAGGGAGCCGTCTACAAAGCCTTTGACTCCACCCAGGCGCAGCCAGGCATCGTCGGCAAAGCCGTCTTGGCGCAGCTGCGGCTGCTTTTCCCATTCATGAATCTGCGTGCGCGCGTAAATGCGCACCGACAAGGCCTGCTTTTTCTGAAAGCGCAGCAGGCACTCCCAGTCCAGCCAATCCCGCCAGGCCGTCACATCCTGTACCGAGGTGACGCCGGAGCGAAGAGCGCAGTCCATGGCCGCCTGCAAGGCCTGATCGTATTCTTCCGGCGACGGCGCAGGCAGCTTTTCCTGCAGCAGCTTCACTGCATTATCTTTCAAAATGCCTGTGGGCTCGCCGGTAGCCTTATCCCTCAGAATTTGTCCCCCCACCGGGTCCGGCGTGTTTTTATCGATACCCGCCAGGCGCAACGCCGCGCTGTTGGCAAAGGCGATGTGCAGGTCGCTGCGATGCAAAAAAACAGGTCTTTCCATCGTAAAGGAATCCACCCAGGAACGCTGGGGCAGGTCGGTCTGCGTCCATTGGTCGTTGCTCCAACCGCCTCCTCCTAAAACAGCCCCGTCCGGTAGCTGCGCCGCCCGCTGCCGGACGGCGGCGATAAATTCTTCTTTGCACGTTACCGCCCGCAAATCCAGCGACAACAGTTGAAAACCGCCGATCAAAAAGTGGGTATGATTGTCGATAAAACCAGGCAGTACCAGCTTGCCGCCTGCATCTACGCAGGACGTGTTCAAGCCGGCCAGTTTCTTTATTTCTTCGTCTGCGCCCACCGCAAGGATGCGCTCGCCGCGTACCGCCAGCGCCTGAGCCCAAGGTTGCTCCGCCTCGCCCGTCCAAATGCGGGAGTTATAGAGCAGCCAGTCTGCTGCATTTGTCATGAATGGATATCCTTCTTTCTAACCTTCAAATTGCGTCCGCACTTTTTTCAATTCCTCCGGGATTGCAATCCCCTGCGGACAGTGGCTAGCGCATTTACCGCATTCCACACAAGCCGAAATCGGCGCCGCCAATTTTGATACTACCGTATAGGCCCGGCGAGTTTCCGGCGCTCCATCAAACATAGAATCATCATTATAAATAGAAAACATCCGCGGAATATTGATGCCCACAGGGCAGGGCATGCAATACGAACAAGCCGTGCAATTAACGCGAATGCGCTCTTTGAGCAGCGTTTTTACCGTCCCCACCAACTGCCGCTCTTCGTCATTTAGATTTCCCGGCGCCGCCATCGACGCGACGCGCAAATTCTCTTCCACTTGTTCTGAAGCATTCATACCGCTAAGCACAACAGACACCTCCGGGTGATCCCACACCCAGCGCAGCCCCCATTCCGCAGGCGAACGATCCTGGCCACCTTGCGCCAAAATGTCTTTGGCTGCGTCCGGCAAATTCACCAAATTTCCGCCTCGCAGCGGCTCCATGATGACTACGCCCAACCCTTTGGCAGCGGCGTATTGAAGTCCTTCCGTTCCCGCCTGATAGGCCTCGTCCAGGTAATTGTACTGAATCTGACAAAACGACCAATCGTAGGCGTCAACAATCTCTTTGAAAAGAGCCAGCTTGTCATGAAAGGAAAAACCGGCATAACGAATCCGTCCATCCGCAATAGCCGCATCCAAAAACTCAAAAACTCCGGCGTCGCGAACCACTGGCCACGTCTCCACGTTGAGCGAGTGCAGCAGATAAAAGTCAATATGATCCGTCTGCAACCTTTCAAGCTGTTCGTTTAAATACCGCTCCATATCTTCGCGGCTTTTCACCAGCCAGCAAGGCATTTTCGTCGCCAAAAATACTTTTTCTCGGTAACCGTCCTGAAGCGCCTTGCCTACAAAAGGCTCACTGGCGCCTCCGGAGGCAAAACCGGTTCCATGATACGGGTACGCGGTATCCACATAATTAACGCCGGCGTCGATCGCCGCCCGAATCATCGGGATGGCTTTAGACTCGTCAATCTGTGTCGGGTCGCCACCATTCACTACAGGCAAACGCATACAGCCAAAGCCCAGTGCCGAAACCTGTTGCTTAGTCTTGCCGAATGTACGATATAACATAATTCAAACCTCCTTACTCCTCTTCTTCCGCCGCCGGCGGCAGTCGGTCCAAAAACGCTCGCTGCACAGCCAGGGATTCTTGCAAGAGCGACTTGCATTCCTTCACGTCCTGATGCAGCTCTTCCTGGCCACGGCTCAACGCCTCCACTCTTTCTTCCAGCAGACGCATTTGCCCCTGCAATTCCTCCTGATCCTGACGCAGGCTTTTAAGCTCGCTCTGCACGGAAACAAAGCTGCCCAACTGCTTTTCCAAATGCTCTACCACCGCCTCCATAGGCTGTTCTTCTTCAAAAGCGCTGGCCGCGTCCTGCAGCTCCTGGGCCAGCGTCTGCAATGCGATAATCCGTTTCGTAACCTTCTTCAAGGCATTACTGCTTTGACTAAATTGATGCAGCAGTACCTGAATTTCCGTTTCTTCCATTAAGGGTTGCCTCCTTCCGCTTTCGCCAGAGAAAGAAATTCCAGTTCATAGGCGCATTCCTCGCAGGCCTGCGTAAAACTTTGCATTTTAGGCAGCCAATAGCTCTCTACAACCAAAGACGCCATTCCCTTTTCCCGGGAAATAGCCGCCAGAACGGGCGGCAAGCGTTCTTCATGAGGCTCAAAATACGCTTCTATTTCTTCGTAGGAGCGATGCAAGTGAAGCATGGCTCGCAGCGCCGCAGCTTCATAGCCCGTATCTTTTGCCAAATTCAGCACACGTTCCCATTCACCGGCCCGCTCATAGTGCGCTAAGGCCTCCGCCACCTGTCCTGACGCCTCGGCTTCCGCCCCCAAACAGCGGGAAGCGGAGATATCATCGCCAGCTTGGGCATATAAGTCGCTGGCATCCAGGTAATATTCTTCGCGCTCGCGTTCCCGGGCCTTGTCCAACAGCGCCGCCGCTTCTGAAAGCCCCTGCAGGCCCAGACGCGATGCATCAAATACCGCTACCTCCTCCAGCCAATTCGCCAGTTCCGCCAGCACTCCTGCCGGCGGTTCATCTTCATAGAAGCACAAACGCTCTTTGGCTCTCGTAATGGCTACATAGAGCAAGTTGGCCTGATACCGCAGACGCAGTTGCCCCCGCCCTTGACCGTTCAGCAGCTCTTCCCAAGATTCCTTGGCCGAGCTAAGCAGGCGATAGGCAATAATGTAATCATCCTCCGCCCCTTTGAATTCCTGAACGGTGTAGACATTATGCCGTCCGTAGCCGTCGGACAATAAGCGTTTTTTCTCCTGTTCGTTGGCTACCAACACCGTCACATAACCGCGCTGCACATCCGCCGCCGCCGTCAGCAGTTCTCTGGCATTATCCGGCTGCGCCTGCAGCCATTGCGGTTTGAACACGCCCGGTAAAAGCGGCTGCAGCAGCTGCGTTTCTTCCTGGTCCGAAGCGCCGCACCAGCGGCTGCGAAGCTGCGCCAGCGCGTTGCCTAAAGCCACAATCGGTTCCCGACAACGATAGTTTTTCGTCAACACCCGCAGCTGGGTCCGCAGATGCCCGCGATAATGGAAAGGCATGCGCAGGCGTCCAAAGTCGAAATACGTCGGATTAATGGTCTGCTGCACATCGCCGCTGAACAAAAAAGAATGGAAATCATGGTCGTTGTGCTTCTTGCAGGCCAACAAAAAGTAAAGCTGCAGCTCACTTAAGTCCTGTACTTCATCAATCACCAAGTAGTCAAATTCCGGTTGCAGCGTCCCCGCCGCCAGCCTGGCAAGCCCTTGTCGGGCCATATCATTTTCATCCAGCAGCTTTTGGCTTTCCAGCCACTGCTGGTACTGCAGCGCCAATTCATAAAGCAGCTCGCGTTGCTCCGGTCCAAAGAGCGAATGATCCGACGGCAGCTGCAAATACGTAGCCTTTGGCAAAAGCGGCAACCAATGGATTTCTCGCTGCAGCCTTGCCAAAAGCGCTAATGCTTCTTTTTTCACCAGGTTCGAAGGCGCTCCTAGAGCGCCTTGAAATAAAACCAGACTGCCGTCACGGCGAAGAATGCGCCACCAGCCGTGACCGTCTTCCTCCCAGAAGCCAATCGCTTCCAGCCACTGCGCCGTTTCTGCCGCGACTGGATATTCCCGCTGCAACAGCAAATCTTGCCGCAGCCAGTGCCGGCCCATGCCTCCTTTTAAAAGCCCCCGAATCTCCTGCCAAGCGTCGGCAGCAGAGAAGCTGCTGACGCTCCCGTAGATTCGCCAAAACTGATTTTCAAAAGTTCGGAAGGATACCATGGCTTTTTCCCGAACGTTCAAGCATTCCCGACAGTAAGACGCGACACAATGAAATTCCGTTTGCGCCTGCACCGGTTCCGCCTCGCCCTCGCGCCAAGCCTCATACAATGCCTGCGTGTCATCTCGCAGGCGCTTTGCGTACGTAAAATAACCCAGTTTGACCGCTTGAAAGCTTCGCGCCATCAGCTTATGTAAACCCACTGTGGACTTGCCTGTACCGGCGCCGCCGGCCAAAAACAAAGGCTCTCCTTCGCTGCGTACGCAATCATACTGCTCCTGGCTGAGGTACAACTGCCAGTCGCCCCGGCCTTCTTCCACCAAACGCGCCAAGCCTTCATCGGTCGTCAAATACCAAGCGGCGGCATCCAAAATTTGCGGCACATTGCCCCAATATTGCTGGCTGCGACGCAAGGACTCGCTCTCTCCGGTTTCTTCATAGGGTTCTTCGCAAAAAGCCGCTTCCTCAGCCCCGGCAACCGCCGCCTCCGCCTGCAAGGAGACGCCTCGCCTCACCTGCTCGTCATGCTTGCAGTACTCCAGCAGCACCACGCTGTCCGGAGCCACCTCCCGGCGCAACCCCGGTATATCCCGGGCATACAAAAACAAAATTCGATCCCCGCTGTTGACGCGAAATTTATAAACCGTCCGCGCGCCGCCCTGGAGCGAGCGGACATACATCCCTTTGGTCTGGGCAAACAGCGGCCCGGAAAGTCTGGCCAAATACTCCGGCAGCCTCGCGGCGACAAAAGCCCGTTTTTCCAAAGGCACGCTTTCCCAAAAATTGCGGGCTACCAACTGCCTGCGCTGCTCCGCCAATCCCCAACACTCCTTGCTATGCAAAAAAAGGAAAGCCAACGCCGCCACGCTGCTTTCCCGCATTTCTCTCTACTGTGATATTATACGTTGTCCTTCAAAATCCTGCCGCCTGGGCCAAGAAAGTCCTTATGGATGTCGGTTCTCTTGTTCAAATTTCTCAAGATCGCTCTTTTAAATACTTATAGATGGTAAAGCGAGACACATTTAATTTTTCCGCAATCGTAGGAATGCTTTTGGCAAATTGAAACGCCCCTTGCTCGCTCAGCAGCGCAATCATTTGCAGCCGATCCTCACGGTTAAGCAGCGCGACGGGTTTTCCCAAACGCTGCAGGCAAGCCTCAAAAATAGAATCCAACGTAGGCGCCGCGCCATGAAGCTCCTCCTCTATCGGCGCACCCACGGCTGTCAGCTCCGCCAGTACCGATTTGGCTAAGTCTAGATGGGTATAGTCGTAATTAATGCCGATGGCATAATGATAGTCTTCGCCGCGCAAATGAAAGGTGGAGCTTTTTAAAAGCCGCCCCTCCTTGGTTTTTCCTTGGCTGTTTACAAAGTCCCGGCCCTCAAAAAACTCGTCCAGCTTCTGCACGCCCAAAATAGACAAGCTGTCACCCACCTGGCGCTTGGTCACCTCGCCGTGATAGATCGAGACGATAGAGCTTTCTTTATTGTTCATGTCATGGATTACCACTTCGCAGGACGGGCCAAACATCTGGGCCACTCCTGCCGCCAAGCGATCCAAAAATTCCAGAGCCGCTTCTTTTTGCAAACCATTCACCGCCTTTGCCTCTATCATATCATTCTGGCAAAGGAGAAACAAATACAAGGATTGAACAAGAGAACCGGAGTCCCGAGAGGGTCCTCAGGAGAAAAAAGTGAAAGACATAATCTCTTGAAAACCTTTTTCGCGTATTTCGTGTATTTCGCGGTTCGTTAGCAACGTCTCTCGAATTTTTTATCCAACCGCGAAAATCGCGAAATTTGATTTGTAGTTCTCACAAAACCGCTCTATTCCTTGTTTCCCAGCCAACTTCTGGCATATTGAAAAAAGTCGCCATAAGGCGACTTTTTATACCGAGATTGAACTCCTATTTTTCCGTAACCCTCTGCCGTATCCTCCGGTCAATCCTATTCTCTTGTTCGTCCCCAACTTCTACGCCGCTTCGGCGTTTGCCGCCGGCGCTTGGTAGGAACTGGCGATGCGCTTTCTAAACAAGCTGATTACACTGGAAACCACCACGATGGACAGCGCTGAAAACAAAGCTTCCCCGGCACCGACCACTACTATGCTAGAACCTACGATTACGGCGTCAAAGCAGAAATTCAGTTTCCCCGGATCCCAGCCATAGCGCTGCTGCAAATACACAGTCAACACGCCGGTTCCGCCCAAGGAGCTTTGCCCCATAAAGAGCAGCGACAAGCCCAAACCGGCCAGCACGCCGCCCGCAAGAGCGCCGAACAAGGGATCTAGCTGCATCGCTGGAGCGATACGCTCCACACCGGTCAGCAAGACTACGGTCACAACCGACAGCAACGTGCTGGCGGTAAACTTCCACCCCAACCGTTTGAGCGACAAAATATAAAAAGGCGTATTTACCACAAAAAACAAACCGTCAAAGGGAATCTGCAGCCAATAGGCCAAATTAAGGGCCAAACCGGTCGTGCCTCCCGTGGTAATATGCGCATATTTAAAAATCAAAATACCCAGACTGATAGCCAGACAGCCCGCCAACACCGTCAACATCCGTTTCATAGAAAAACAGCCTTCTTTCAAAATGGAATAGTTCCATCTTAAAAGAAGGCGCACTCGTTGTCAACATTTTTTGTAACTTTTAAACACTTTGTTGATTTTTGTTTTCCTGCGCCCATTCTAACGCCGCATTCGGCGCCAAAGGACGCGCAATATAATAGCCCTGTACTAAATCAAAGCCGCAACTCCCAACACTTTGCCACTCCAGCTCGGTTTCCACGCCTTCGGCGACTACTTCCATATTCAAGGCGTGCATCATTTCCACAATGGCGGCAATATATTGCATATGGCGTGCATCATCGCCCAAATGCCGCACCAGCGTACGGGAGATTTTCAAAGACTCAAAGGGCAAGCGCAGCAACTGCGCCAAGGAAGAAAATCCCTCCCCAAAATCATCCATAGAAAGAGTAAGTCCCTGCTGCTTCAATGTATGCAAGCTGGTTACCGCCTGCCCGATCGATGCCATAAACACACTTTCCGTAACCTCCAAGATAATGGCATTGCGGTCTTGCAGCTTTTCGCGCAAAAGTCCATCGACCATGCTGCAAAAACCTTCATCCTCCAATTGCTGCGCCGATACATTCACATGCACCCGTATCGACGCTAAGCCGCGCTGCTTTAGTTTGACCGCAAACCGACACGCTTCCTCCATCACCCACTGGCCAATGAGCGGCATCAAACCGCATTGCTCCGCCAGGGGAATGAATTTGCCCGGCGGCACCTGCCCATATTCTAAGCTGCTCCACCGCAACAACGCTTCAAAGGCGACCAGCTTCTTGGCAGCATCAACAATCGGCTGAAACACCAGACTAAACTCGCAACTGGCTATGGCGCTGCGCAAGGCGTTGGATAAAAACAGCTTCTCTCTGCTTTCCTGCACTAATTCCCTTGTACACATGCGCCAAGCATTTTTACCGCTGTCTTTGGCTTCATATAAAGCAGCATCGGCATTTTGCAGCAACTCTTCTACGGTCATGCCATCGCGAGGATACGCGGCAATACCCATGCTGGCCGTTATATGCAACGGATGCTCCTCCACTGTTTCGCCCGCTTCAATGGCCCGCAACAACGCTTCCGCTAGCGGCCCCGCTTCTTTACATGCCGTTTCCGGCAGCCACAAGCCAAATTCGTCGCCGCCCAGCCGGGCTACCATGCCGCCGACAGGCATACCTTTTTTTAGCGCTGCAGCTACAGAGCAAATGAAATTATCTCCCCGGCTGTGCCCCAACGAATCATTAATCAGCTTCAAATTATCCAAATCCAGCAGAAAAACGTGCCCTGTCAGAAGAGCGCCCCCTGCTACCAGTTTTTCCTGCAGCTGCTTATAAAAATTCCGCCGATTAGGCAGCCCGGTCAATTCATCAATATAAGCCAGCTCATACATATGTTCACGGTCTTGCGCCCTGGCCAACGCCGTAGAGACAATATTAGCATACTGCCGCAAGATGGAGTCGGTTCTGATATCAATCGCGTCCATCTTTTGCGACCACGACACCACCAACACCCCAATAGTCGCTCCGCCAATCTGCAATGGCAACCCTAAGCAGCTGCCTATGGGAATATCCTTAAAAAACGACAACGCTTTAGCATACGCATGATAATCCGGTACAAATACAGCTTCGCCTCGCCGCAGTACTTCTTCGGTAATCCCTTCGGAAAGACCGCTTTGAAAGCCAACCGGCAAGCTGTAAGGTCCGGCCGAATGGCGAACTACCCAGCTTTCTTTGCTCTCACTTAACGTAGAGATGACGCTGTGCAGGCCACCCACCAAGCGAATGACATCTTTGGTAACTACTGCAAATATCGCTTGTGTCGATTCTCCTTGCGTAATTAAATGCCCGGTAACCTCTTGAAAGGAATGAAGCTGCGCCGCATTTTTCTCTCCTTGGCGGGAAATTTCGCTAAACGATTCCTGCAACCCTTCGGCCATGCGATTAAACGCAACCGCTAACTCGTCCAGTTCATCATAACCGGAAGCCTGGACCTCTTCTACGGCTTCTCCCTCGCCAATACGCTTGACTTGCCCCACTAGCTCATCAATCGGACGGCTAATTCGCTTCGCTACCCAAAAGGATACGCCCGCCATCAACCCTGTCGCCGCGAAAAGAATTCCTAAAAACAGAATCGCCCATTGCCGCAGCGGCGCATAGACCACATCTTCCGGCACCGACATGACCAGCGTCCACTGCACCTCCGGCACTTGCTTAAAATACACAAGTCGATGATGCTCCTTGTAAAAATAGCGTCCCCACCCCTGCTCCTCCCGCTGCATCCGTTGAATGACCTCTTTTAAATCATTCTGATAGTCGGGAGATTGTACTACATTAACACCCAGCAGCGCTGCCTCTGGATGCAACAATATTGTTCCGTTCCGATCAAGAAGATACGCATAACCGCCTTCATACTCAGTTGCCCAAGTTAGCTTCTCCACTAACGTCTTCAAAAGTACATCCGCTGAGGCAACCCCATATATCTGTCCCTGCGCATTGCGCACCGGCATCGCAATGGCCAGCGCCATCTGCTGCGTTACAAACTCAAAGTAAGGAGGCGTCACGGTAATGCGTCCAGCCTCCATGGCTTCCTTATACCAAGGCCGCTGCCTGGGATCATAGCCTACTGGCGGCACCCAGCCGCTGCCGTCAATGAATTCCCCGCTTACAAAAGCAAAATACATATCCGTCAGTTCCGGATCCACCTGCTTGTAGCCGGACAGCATCGCCGGTGTAATCTTACCGTACTGCGCCTCAAACTCCAAATTGTACCAACTGATTTCCAGCAGTTTTTTCTTGCTTAAAAGATTATTGTTCAAGTCGTTTGCATGCATAATCACAGCGCTTGAAAGTTCCCGCTCAATCTTCTCCGTCAGTTCCCGCTGCACAAGATAGTATCCCAAAAAAGCAGCTGCTATCAGCAATATTCCGGTTAATCCGGCAAATAGAATTGTCAGCCTCGCGCGAATACGCATAGCTACCCCTCCAATGAATACTATTGGGTTAAGTATTCTTTTTGCATTTTCCAAATCCTGCCGCTTGAAAATAATACACTATAGGAAGGCAAGAAAACGAAACATAAAATAACCAAAAGTACAAGGCGCAATTTTTGAACAAAAGTTATGAAATTCGTACTTCCTTAAAAGGGCTATCTTGAAAAGCAAAAAAAGAGCCCCCCTTTACAAGAAGGACTCTTCAAAAGACCGCTCAGGCCAATTCTTTGTCTTTGGTCTCATGCGCCAGCAACACCATGACCAACAATGATAAAATGGAACCCGCCATCAAGTAGTAGGTGGGAGCCAAATTATCTCCAGTGGAAGCAATCAACCAAGTCGAAATAAAAGGAGCCGTCCCGCCGAAGCAAGCCACGGCAATATTATAGCCGATGGCAATAGCGCTACAGCGAATGTTCGTCGGAAAAATCTCCGTCATGTACACTGTCGCGCCGCCGCAGATGAGCGCTTCCAAAAGAGCCAGCGCCACTAAAACCGCCAACATAACCATGGAGTCCTGCGTCGTGCTCAGTACGGAGAATAGCGGATATCCCAACAAAACAAAGCCCAGCGAAGCTGCTATAATTACCGGCTTACGGCCAATTTTATCCGCCAGAATCCCTGTAAAAGGAATGGCTAGCATAAAAACAACTATCAGCAACGTATTGAGCGACAAGCCCACGGAAAGAGGAAATTTCAAGACTTTAGAAATGTACGTCGGCATATAGGCCATAACCAGCCAGTAAGAAATCGTCCAGCCGATAACAATGCCAAAACTCAAAACAGTTTCTTTTTTATAGTTGCGCAGCACTTCCATGAGCGGCGTCTGCGCTAATGCCTGCGTTTCCTCGCACGCCTTAAAGCTTGGCGTTTCATCTACTTTTTTGCGAATAAACATGCCAAAACATGCAATCAACAGCCCGGTCCAAAACGGCAGGCGCCATCCCCAGGCGTTCATATCCTCCGGCGACAGCATAGCGCTTAAGAGCGCGCCGGACCCGGAACCTAAAAGCAGGCCCACGGCAATACTGAACTGCGACCAGCTGACAATAAACCCTCGATTGTGGGGAGTTGAATACTCCGCCAAGAAAGACATGCAGCTGCCCCATTCACCGCCTGTAGAAACTCCCTGCAATAACCGGCAAACCGCGAGCAAGATCGGCGCCCAAATGCCGATCTGCGCATACGTAGGCAAGCAGCCTACGGCAAAGGTGCTCAAACCCATCAGCATGACCGTCCAAGTCAGCACCTGCCGCCGCCCCACCCGGTCCGCATAATGGCCAAAAACGAGGCCGCCCACCGGACGCATGACAAAGCCCACGCCAAAGACAATAAATGACAGCATGAGCGCCGTCACCGGATCCTTGGACGAAAAAAACTGCGAAGAAATAATGGAAGCAAAATACCCGTATAAACCATAATCAAACCATTCCAGCGCATTACCTACCGAGCCGGCTAAAACCGCTTTCGCCATAGATCCGCCTAGACGCTTTTCTTCTTGCACCGCATAGGCTGCCTTCATATTCATCGTCTCCTTTCTTAACCCCGCCGATTACTAATCCCTTCCTACAGCGTCACGCCTTTGGCAATAACCTTTTTGTCCGTAAACAACGCCGCCAGTTTTTGCAGCGGATTCTCCTTCACCAGCAAAAGATCCGCCTGCTTTCCCTCCTCCAAAGAGCCAACTGTCGCTTCTCGTCCCAACGCTTTAGCGGCGGCGCAAGTTGCGCAGCGTAAAATATCCAGCGCTTTCATCCCGTAAGCTTCCATGGCCTGCATTTCCACAAATACAGACGGATGAGGGCCAAAATTCGGCGAGCCCGCGTCCGTTCCCAAGGCAATGCCTACCCCCAACGCCATGGCGCGTCGGAAGGTGTCTTGATGCCACGCCGTCACTGTGCGCGATTTTTCCACGTACGCCTCGGGAATTTCGCCGCTGCTTTCAGACAGCTTTTTGTATACTGCCAGCGTTGGGACTAAAAACGTGCCTTGGCGCTTCATAAGCTGCAATACCTCGTCCGCAATATCCGCCCCGTGTTCAATAGTATCTACGCCAGCGCAGACAGCATTTTCAATCCCTATTTTGCCTAGAGAATGCGAAGCTACCTTCATTCCCAACCGATGAGCTTCACGCACAATAATCTCCAAGTCTTTTTGCGAGTACAGCGAAGGACCAATCTCCTCCGGCCCGTAAGCGCCGCCGGTAGAGGCTACCTTGATCGCCGCCGCGCCGCGCGCCTTCATCGTTCGTACCGCCTTAACCAACTCATCCGGCGAATCCGCGATATGCCCTAGCTCCGGCACATGACCGCCGGTAGGCTGAATAATGCTTCCCGCCGCCACCACATCGGGGCCCAGCAGCACGCCCCGATCCACCAAGGCCATGATGTCAACCGCCACATTATCCACTGACCCCACGTCCCGCACCGTTGTCACCCCCTGCGCCAACGATGCTTGCGCATTGGCAATACCTCTTCCCAGAGCCTGATATACCCCTTCGTCCCGCATGGTTGTCAGCGGCGACGGACTGCCGTCCCAAACCAAATGCACATGCAGATCAATCAAGCCCGGCAACGCATACCGGCCTTGCCCGTCCATGCATTCCGCCACTCGCGGCAAGTTTTCTCCTGACGAATATACGCCTTCAATCAAACCGTCTCGTATATGCAAAACACTTTTTTCTTTCACTTCGCCAGCGGCTACATCCACCAACTGCACATTTTGCAAAAGGTATTCATGCTTCTGTCTCCCTAACCCCAAAGCATGCTTCATTACTTCCACCATCTTTCTGTATTTGCTATTACTAGGACAAATAAAAAAAGAACCTCCGACTTCTAAAAGCCGAACGTTCCTCTTCGAACTGCAAACCCTATTCTTTTCTTGCAACTCTTTGTCCGTAGTGCTAGTATAGTTAAAAAGTTTTATGCTGTCCAATATATAAATTGATGCATTCTTATACTTTAAAAGTATTGAAGGAAGGAGCTTCTGATGGAGCTACGTCATTTGCGCTACTTTCTGGCAGTTGCAGATGAACTGCATTTTGGCCATGCCGCCAAGCGTCTGCAAATTGCCCAGCCGCCTTTAAGCCGACAAATTCATGATTTGGAAGAAGAGCTTGGATTCACGCTGTTTTCAAGGCAAAATCGAAAAATTTCCCTGACTCCGGCAGGCGCCGTATTTCAGGAGAAAGCGCGACATATTCTCGGCGAAGTGGACGACGCTTGCCGCCTGGCGCAAAAAGCGCATCGCGGCGAACTGGGACGCTTAGCCATCGGGTTTGCCGGTATCGCCACCTTTTCCGTTATGCCCCGCTTGATTCCCGCTTACCAAGCTCTTTATCCTTCAATGGAGCTTTCCTTAGTACAATTGGGGACCAGTGAACAACTGCGGGACATCGAAGCCGGCAAACTCCATCTGGGTCTTTTATGCCTGCCAATTGACGCTCCAGACGTATACTGCCATAGCATCAACAAAGAACCGTATATGATCGCCCTTCCCGCTAGCCATCCCCTAGCCTTTCAACCAGGCCCCTTGGCATTGAGCGAGCTTTCGCAAGAAAATTTTATCATGACTTCCCGCGCAGTGGGAAAAGGTTATTTTGACTTGACTCTACAGCAGTGCCACCAAGCAGGCTTCAGTCCCACCATCACTCAGGAAGTCCACGAACTGCAAACTACCGTTACGTTTGTCGCCGCCGGCATGGGCGTGGCTCTTGTCCCCGAAGGCATGGGGCACAGTCAAGCTCGCGGAGTCCGCTTCCGCCCGCTATTTCATGCAGAGCCGGTTCTGCACACTACCATCGCCTGGCTCAAAACCAATACCTCTCCCGAACTGCAGCACTTCGTTTCATTGGCTAAAAAACTATTTCCCGCCGAGCATTGATAAGAAAAGTAGACAGCACTCCCTTAGAAAAAAAACACCGAATACGCAGCAAGCATAGCGAATTTATAGTAAGAAACCCCAGCGCCTTCAAAAAGACGCTGGGGTTTCTTACTTTTTTAGTTACACTTGTTTACTTGTTTTCTACAGGCGAATCCAGTCGCTTCACATTGGCAAACTTATCCGGCACCACGACGTCAAACTTGCTAAAGAACTGATCCAAAGCTTTCATGCTGACCGACTTATTGCCAAGAGCCCCGATCATGGTATTATCCTGCCCCATTTCGACGAATTTGCCATTATATAAGTATAGTCCCGTATGCCTGTCAATCGCTTTAACCGGAATAGATGTAGTTACCTTTTTTCCTACCGTAAAGAAGGTCATCACGTCGCGAACCGTAAAGGGCTCGATTTCCACTACCAGCAAGGCATCGGCGTCAGAATCTTTGGCTACCGCCAGAATATCCGCCCGCTCCGCCATGGTAACGCTTTGAATCCCCATCGCCGCCAGCTTGTCCTTATAGGCATCGCCAGCCACTAGAATCCAGCGGCCTGCGGCTATTTTTTTCATATGATCCAAGATTTTCGCATCAATCTCGGCGTCATAATCGGTTTTAGCATTATTCACATAGAGAAAAGCCACCCGCGGCAGCTTACTGGTTTGATCTTGTGACGCTTTATCACTGCCTTGTAAGATCGTCGCTGTTTTTTCCCCTAAACCAGGTTCTTTACCGCTGTCTTCCGCCGCCCAGACCGTTCCCATGCCCAAAAGCATTGTCAATACACACACAAGCCACACTTTCTTCATTCGCTTCTCTCCTCTTATTGATTTATTTATTATGCTTCTTTTCTCGCTTTAACCGCTAAATCCTGTCTAAAAAAATAAAACCGGCATTCTTGCCATACGGAATCAAGAATGCCAGTTTCATTTTGAGAATTTTTTCAGCGCCTACTGCACGGCAAATAACATTTCCAACGGCCCAAAGGAGGTACCAATATCCAGCCGATAAATACGGCTTTGCAGCTCACAGCCAAAAGGCTGCGCCTGCTGCGCCTCCAGATCCGCCCAGACGCCTTTGCTTGAAAGAAGACTGCAAAAAGCGCCGTTATGTACATTCAAAAACTCTCCGACGCAGTCTATCGCCAATTCATTCAGTTGTTCCAGCCTTTCCCCGTAAAACCGGCTGGCCAGCTCTAAAAACACGTTTTTTCGCAGCCGCAAGCCGGTAAAAAAAGTTTGATCTCCATAAATTTTTTGCGTAATTACATAGCCATCCTTCTTGCTAATTGGAGCCGCTTCTGAACCCGCCAAATAGGACGCCGCCTCTAAAAACTGCTTCGTATTGTGCAAAAGCAAAGCTACATACGTTTCGAGATACATCGCCGCCTCTTTTTCTACTAAAAAGGGAAACGACAGCTGCAACGGATGATCAACCGTCGATTCTTGCCTTCCTCGGCTATCATATTCTCTGTGAAACTCCTGCCATGCCTGTTCCAGCTTGGAACGCTGCAGGTAGCCTTGCTCCAAGATAAGATGCATCAACGGAAGCGATTCTTCTTGCTGCATTGCTGGTATTCCCGGCCCAACTGCACAGGGGCCCGCTTGAGCCTGGCTAGACGATTCCCTCCGCAAGACTTCGCAAATTTGGTCCGGTTCCAACAATCCCTGATTTAACAAGTAGTTTCCAAAAAGCTGATTTAACATATCTGGTCCTCCCCGCAACGGCAACGCCAGACAGGATGGAAGAAGCGATGTTTATCCATGAGCCGCCTCTTTGGTAGTTTCACTTAACAGCAAGCGCACCACCGATTGTAAGATTCCTTCGTTAATTGGTTTAACAATGTAATTTTTCGCGCCTAACTGCAACGCTTCAAATACCGCATGCTTTTGCCCCAATGCGCTGATAACAAGGATCTTGGCCTCCGGCGCTTGCTCTTTTAGCTGACGAATGGCCTCCAAGCCGCCCATGCCAGGCATAGTCAAATCCATGGTTACCAAATCCGGACTGCACTGCGCATATTTTAACAGCGCTTGCTCACCGCTGGCTGCTTCCTCTACGATTTCGCAGTCGATCTTTTCCAGCATCCTCCGTAAGGTTTTACGCATCATCAATGCATCATCCACAATCATAACTCTATCCATGTGCTTCTTCCTTCCCTTCTAAACGCTATTTTTAAAAAACCAGGGAGACGCTGCTTTAATGAACACGCCGACAAAGCAAGAGCTTTTTTCGTCAAACGAGAAAGAAAACGCAGGCATAGCGGTGCTCTGTCGAGGCTTCCTGACGCTGTTTGACGGAAAAAGAGCCACTTTGACGCGAAATGTGAGTAAAGCAGCGCCTCCCCCCTAGTAAATCAAGCTTAGCGACAAACTGCCTGCCGCCGTTTCCAATACCCATGTGGATGTCTGCGAGTGCGAGTATTTGGCGGAAGCGTCCTCTGCCAGCAAACTAAACAAAGGCTCTACTTCCAAATCGCCCGACCCTTGGGGCCATTTCTCCACAGACTGCCGAAAAAGCTGCTGGGCCTGCTGCGACAATACATTTTCCAGTTTCTCTTCCGCCGTGCTACGCTTGTTGCTTACGCTCGCCTGCACGATTTTTTCGTCGGCGCTCAGTAAAATCTTTCCGTTGAGCCCTCCTTTGACATTCAAAAAGGAGGATACTTTGCGCAGCTGCAGATTGCCTTCGGCTTCGCTAGCCAAATAACGAATGCGCTCTACTACTAAGCCGCATTGCTCTTGCAGCAACGCTTCCGCCTCCTGAAGCAGCGGTTTTGCCAAATCCCGTATAGAAAGCGGTTCGATCTCTTTCTCCTTTTCAAAAGGCAAAAAGAAGGCAAACTCCGTACCTTTTCCCAAAGTACTGCTCACCGTAACCGTCCCGCCTAATTTTTCCAACTCCGAACGTACCGCCGCCAAGCCAACGCCGCGCCCAGCCAGTTCGTCCACTTCTTCGGCCGCGGAAAACCCATCCGCGAAAATAAAATTCAACCAGTCTTCCGGGCCCAACCGCTGCGCATCCCCGAAAGAGCACAGCCCTTTTTCCACCGCCAAATTCCGAATAACTCCCGGATCTATGCCTCGGCCGTCATCAGCGACAGTAAGGAAAATCCCGCCTTCCTCCTCCCGAATCGAGCAAGTAATAGAGCCAATCTCATCCTTACCTTGTTCCAAACGTTCGTCCGCTGTTTCCAATCCATGCATAACTGCGTTGCGAAAAACGTGGCCCATCGACTTAACAAAGTCATTGTATCTAGCCGGGTCCACCATTATTGTCCCGCCGTGGACCGCAAAAGAGTGCACGGCCTTGCCATGTCGCTCCGCTAAGCCGCAGGTATATTCAGGAAGAGACTGCAATAACTCCTGAAATGGCTTATAGCGAAGTCGACGAATCGCTGTCAAGAGAACGCCGCATTCTTCCTTCGGCAGCGAGGCTTGCATTTTCGCTTCCAGCTCCAGCAGCCTTGCATTATCAATAACCAAAACATTTTCTCGTTGGAAAAAATCTTGACCTAATTTATCTTCTAAGACGCACATATCCTCTTGCAGCCAGCACAACATCCGCTCGGGCGTAAAGTCAGCCAAATTTTTTTCCAGCTCGCTTTTGGCCATATTGACCCCTTCCTGTGTCCGAATCGCCGCCAGACGATCCTCCATCTCGTGCAGAAAACGCATCGTCTGACGCAGCCGCAATTGCCCAAAAGTACCTTTAAAGGTATGGACCACGCGAAACAAGTCCGCCAAAACGTCTGCCGGTTGTTTTTTGCTGTGGAGCAGCTCTGCCATGCCTTCTTGGCAAAAGAGCGTATATTGATTGACGACGGCAAAGAAATCCGCGGCATGCGTCACCACCTGCACAATCATCGCCAGCACGTCGCGCTCCGCCTGCATCTGTTCCTCCAGGTCCTTCTGCTCCGTTCGATCCGTCAGTATCAGCATGATTTTACGCCCCCCGCCTTGCGGCGCTCCTTCGATAACCTTGTAAATAATGCTGATATACCGTTCTTCAAAAGAGACTGCTTCCGGCAAGAGGGAAAAATACGTTTCCCGCAAAGCAGCGTTCTCTTCCGCCAAAATTTTGGCAAGCACCGCCGACACAAAGACCTGTTGCGCTTCGTCCTCCGGGCAAATCAGCGCACAGACGTTTTCTCCCGCTACGTCCCTGCGAAAGATAACCGTACATTCAGCGCTATATTCCTTATCAATTTGCAGATCGCCGCCAAAAGACATAAATCCTTGACCAGCGTAATCCAACAGATTTTGCAGCGCCGTCGTCCGTTCTTTGATTTTATCTTCCAGCTCCTGATTCCACCGCTCCAACATGACGTGTGATTGCTGCACTTCTTCGTACATGGCTTGCAGCGAATCCAAGGTACGGTTAATTTCGCAGGTCAGCTCGCCCATTTCATCGTTTGCATCACTGCGCCCTCTCGCCTGCAGATCTCCTTTGGCGACGCAAACCATCAACGAATTCAACTGATACATACGTTTGCGCACCGACATGTCAAAGCCGCAAAACAAATATCCCAGCAATAATAAAATGCCGCCGGCAAAAGCGCTAACCGCGTTACGGTAGTTTATGTACGTGTCAATCCGCAACGCCAGCAGTTCATCAACCATTTGAAAGGTCTCTTCTTGCATCCGAATCGTTTCCTGAACGGCTCGCGTCCCGGTAGCTTTCAACAATTCCCGAGATATAGGCAAGCCCTGCTGGCCAATGGTTTTCTGTTCAAAATTCCAAGCAAAAATAGGCGCGCTCTCCACTAACGCTGTGGTCACAGGCTGCAGTCGAGTGCGAACCTGCTCGTTATGCCGCAGTACCTGCTTGGCATTGTAATCCACTAAGTCCAAATCGGAGCGAATCAAGCCTACATACTGCAAAAATTGATTTCTTCGCTCTCCCGAAAGAGATTGGCTAAACAACTCTACTTCCACCGTCTGCGCCGCATTCAACCGGTCCAACAAATTCGGCATTTTTCGCAAAACCGTATCCACTAAATAAGACGTGTCAGAATCAGAATCCAACGCCAAGTTAGACGCATAGCCGATTTGCTGCATCAAATCCCCTACGCTGCGCAGCCAGCGTCCATCTAACTCAAAAGCCACCTGCGCCGACTCCGTCCCCTGCGAGGCCGCATTTTGCTTGCGCGTCAGCCATTCTTGACGCAGCGTTTGCAGTTTCCACGACACATTCAGGTTCGCCGCCGCTCCCTGATCCAGCGCCTCTGCCCGCTCCAACGCCGCATCTACACGATTTTGCTGCGCCAATACCCGCCCTTCTAAAGACGAATCAGTATATACATACAAATAATGCAGACGACGATATTCCTCGCCTTCTACAAATACTTGTCCCAACATCTGCGCATATTGCACGCCAAGACGCTCCTGCCGAGCAAATTCAATATTCTTATTCAGCTCTGATACCAGCAAATACATCAACACGGCGGACTGCAAAACGATTAACACGCCGATTACGGCAAATTTATAGGCGTACTTCAATCGATTCATCCAACGAGCCGCCGGCTCTAAAAGCTTGTTCATGCCTGCAACACCTGCTATTTTTTATTCTGATCCTGCCATTCTTATTGTAGAAGGTCCATTCCCGTCAAAGGTGAACTTTCAGTAAATTTTTGGTTAAGGTTTTCTTGCCTAACGTAAAACACAAGAAAAAAACCGCACCGCGAAAAATTTTCGCGATGCGGTTTTTAATCAGCAGACACTAGCTTATTCCGCTGCTAACCCCCGGATGCAGGAATGAATCGTGAGGAAATAGTACCCACAGTACACAACCGTATAAATCCCTATATTCAATAGGGAAGAGCTCAGCACCGATACTTGAAACACGCTTCCGAACAGAAAAAACGCAACAAAAGCGTGAAAAACGGCCAAAAACCAGGAAAACGCCACACATGGAAAGAGCTGCGCCGCCAAAATTAGGTGAACTTCTTCCGCGGTTACCCCCAGCCCCCGCAACAATTCATAAAAATCTTTATTCACTTGTATCTGGCTGAGAAACTGAAAGGAAAGAATACTGCAACTGGAAGAAATTACAATGGTTCCTATAAAAAAACCCATAAACAACAAAACGCCCCAAAGCTTTACAGCCTGATGAAAATCGACGTAAAACGAGCTCAACTGCGCTTCTGTCGGCACCACGCTATATATGTCATCTGTCAGTTCCCGGCTTTCCCGCAGATTATCGACCATATACGCTTTTCCTCGTAAAGAAGGCGCCCACTGACTCCATTGCGCATAGGTTTCATCCGAAACAATTAGCGCTGGCCCGCGCTGTGATTCGTTCAAAACCGGCCATGGCCAGTGCTTCACCAACAAAACCGTACCCGCCCGGCCCAAATCCAACTCCCTCCCGGCAGGCATCTCCTCCTCCGGCTCCCGGTAATAAGAAAGATAGATACCCTCTTGCGGGCCTAGCTTCGGCAAGGATACATCTAATTCCTTGGCTGCCGCCGCCTGGGAAAAAGCGGTTCTCGACACTACCTGCAGTTCTGCGTTTTCATGCCACCCTGGCAGATCCTTCTCAGTCAGTGGCAGCAGCAGAAACCGCACATCGACTTCTTTTTCAATAAAATGTTGGGGGTAACCGTCGATAATAGCACGCACTTTTTCATCCACCTGAAGGTCATCGCTCATATAAGCAAAAGAAAAAGGCATTTGCGCCATGCGTTCCTGCAATAACTCCTGGTAAATATGATAGCTTAAACCCACCGCGATAAGGGTCGCAGCGCCCAAGAGAGTGACTAGGGTCAGCAGCTTTACCTGGCTGCGTAAAAATACGCTTAATTGATTAACTGCTAAAAACGGCACTACATGAAAGAAGCGCTCTTGCTTCTTTAAGCGTTTCAGCAACCAGGGCAGAAAATACCGAAAAGCCGCATAAGTCCCCTGACACAAAAAGAGCACCGCCAAAATCAATTGGGGCCAAATAATCTCATGGCCTCGCTGCCACGGCAAAAGACCATAGCCGCAAAGCAATAGCGCCGGCATCCACAAAGACTTACAGCCGCACGATTCCGACCTTGTTGGCGCCTCTCTTCGTTTATGAAGCATCGTTCCCAGCGTCACCTGAGCCAACAAGGCATAGCCATACAAAGCTACCATCATAAACAATACGCCAAAAATCAAGCTTGTCCGCCAAATAGCATCTAAACTAATTTCAAAAGGCACCGAGCCTGTAAAGCCAAGAAACCAAATTAGCAACAGCTGAAAGAATTTAGCCATAACCACGCCAAAAAGAATGCCAAGCAACAGCGCCGCCACTCCTGCCAAAAGCGTTTCAAAAAAAAGCAACGTTCCCACCTGATGGCGCGTCATGCCTACAAGACCGTAAATCGCCACCTCGCCCCGGCGACGACGCAAAAAAAACGAAGTCGAAAACCAGATAGACAAAACAGCAAATAAAGCCACGGCTACGGAAGATAGATTAAAAAAAAGCTCCAGTTCCTGTTCGCGTTCTACTACCATACGCACCGCCTGAGAAAAGCGTAAAGACGCAAAAAGATAGTAAATAGTAATGTTGAACGCCATGGAAAGAAAGTATACCGTATAGTTTTCCAGATTGTTGCGCACATTTAAAAGCGCCAGCTTAAATAAGGTCACGCCCGTCACCTCCGAGCATGGCTAACACGTCCAAAATACGCTGAAAAAATTCCCTTCGATCGCCGCCATGACGAAGTTCTGTAAAAATCAGGCCGTCTTTTATAAACAAAATACGTTTAGCATAGCTGGCTGCAAAAGGATCGTGCGTTACCAACAGCAAGGTGGTCTGATATTCTTCATTGAGCTCGGTCAACACACGCAATAAATCCGCCGTTGCCTTCGAGTCTAGCGCGCCAGTAGGCTCGTCCGCCAATACCAGCCGCGGCCTGTGAATGACAGCCCGCGCCGCCGCCGTACGCTGCCTCTCCCCGCCGGAAACTTCCTGAGGAAAATGCTCCAAAACCCGTTTCAGCCCCAAGCGCTCCGCCAAGTAAGCTACCCGGTCTTCCATTTCCTCCACAGGCATCTTCGCCAACAGTAATGGCAACAGCATATTTTCCTTTAATGTCAGCGTAGCCAATAAATTGGCTTCTTGTAAAATAAAGCCCAGTTTTTGCCGCCGCAGCATCGCCAGTTCCTCTTTTTTCATCCGCTGCATATCCAGGCCTTCTAAAAAAATACTGCCTGACGTTGGCTGATCCAGCATTCCTGCCAGGTTCAAAAGAGTCGACTTGCCTGCTCCAGACGGCCCCATCACCGCGATAAACTCGCCAGGCATAACTCGCAGCGACACATCATTTAACGCTACGGTTGCACCGCCTCTAGAACCATATATCTTACTGACATGTTCCATTTCCAAGACCGGAATCACAAGTCTCCTCCTTTCTCGCACCTTACCAAGAAAAATCAATAATCAGGCGCGTATATTCTCCCTCTTTCGATTCCACTTCTAAACGGTGCCCCAGCTTTTCCGCCAGCTGCGCCGCCAAATATAACCCCATGCCAGTAGCATGCTGAAATTCCCGACCATTGCGGCCAGTAAACCCCCTGTCAAAAATGCGCGGTACATCCTCAGCCGGAATACCAATGCCGTTATCCTCCAATGACAGCCTCCAATGACGGCCTTTGCCCTCGGAAAATACCCGGATACAGCCTCCTACTGCCGTATATTTCAGAGCGTTCGATAAAATTTGATCCAAAATAAAGCCCAACCATTTACGATCGCTTAACACCAACCCCGGTAATTCTCGTAAATCCAGACGAATCCGCTTAGCAATGAAGGTTCGCGAATGACGCTTCACGGCTTCTTTGATCACCTGCTCCAGCCACACTTCCTGAATCAAATAATCCTTGGCGAATGATTCCAGTTTCGCTGAGTAGAGCACCCGTTCCACACCGGCTTCAATGCGATCCAGCTCTTCCTCCAAGCTAGACAGCAACTGTTCTGGCGCTGTATCCGCCGCTCCTTCTAAAAGCAAGCGAGACACAGCAATAGGCATCTTCGTGTCGTGTACCCAGGTCGCCAGAAATTCTCCTTGTTTCTGCCTATCTTGATGCAGCCGGCGATAGCGGCGCTCCTGGGCAGAAAAAATCCGTTGCAACACTTCATGATATAGCGCTTGCTCCCGATTCGCAGGACGCGGCAAGGGAGGCATCACCGCATCCGCCAGCATCTCTTCGTCCGCCAGCATCTCCTGCAGACGGCGCAAATACCGACGCCGCACAGCAAAATCACACATCCAATAAAATACAAAAAAGAGAAGACACACGCCCATCATATACCATAAATTCCCCGAATCCATATGCAGCGTATTGTCCAGCGCCGTCATCGCGGCGACAAAAAGAATTACGCAAACCAGACACGCCGCAAGTCCAGCTTGATCGCGCGCATAATCACGCCAATTCATACAAGCACATATCCTTGCCCCTTACGGGTTTCAATCCAGTCTTCCAAGCCTGCATCGCTCAATTTGCGCCGCAGCCGGTTGATATTGACCGTCAAGGTGTTATCATCGACAAAATTCTCATCTTCCCATAGTGCACGCATGATTTTTTCCCGGCTAAGCACCTCGCCGCCATGCTTAATCAGAAGATGCAAAATACGCAGCTCATTGCGCGTCAGCGTGATCTTCTTATCTTGATAATGAAGCTCTCCTTCGCCTAAGTGGAGCACGGCTCCTCGATGCTCTACGGTTTCGCCTTCTTCCTTTCCATACGAATAAGTGCGCCGCAATAACGCTTGTATTTTGGCCGCCAAGACGTCTAAGGAAAATGGTTTTTGGACAAAATCATCGCCCCCCATATTTACAGCCATCACGACGTCCATATTGGCGCCTCGGGAGGATATGAAAATGATAGGCCGCTTGCTGGTGCTGCGAATTTTACGACACCAGTAAAAGCCGTCATACATCGGTAAATTAATATCCAGCAGCACCAAATGAGGATCCTGTTCTTCTACCGCTTCCATGACTTTAGAAAAATCCTCTACTCCCCTTGTTTCAAACCCCCATTTACGCAAATTCAACAGAATCAATTCCCTCAGCTTAGTATCGTCTTCGACTACCAAGATCCGAAACATCCGCAGCCCCCCTTTTTCTTCCAGCCCGCTCGACAAACTTCTTTATTATTACTATTATACCGTCCCTCTTGACGCGTGGAAACTAAAATGACTTTTTCCCTACAGTTTCCTCACGAGACGGTGACATCTCCATCTCCTTGCGCTATACTCAAGAAGATTGCTATTCTCTAGCTTTTCTCTATTACACTGTATTTCGTTTTTCTTACAGCCGATTCCTCATCGCAGCCTAGCTTTGAAAGGGGTTCTTTACTCACCATGCTTCTCATGCTTCAAACCGGCCTTGTCGCTGCTTGCGGAGGCGTTTTATTCTTTTGGCTAAATATGCCGCTGCCGTGGACGCTAGGTCCGCTAGCGGCAGTGCTACTCTGGCGAGCTTTACTAAAACGCCCGGCGGCCTGGCCAGTACAGATTCGTAACGGCGGCATGCTCTTTCTTGGTTACGCCATGGGCGCTCCCTTCACGCCGCACACGGCGCAGGCCATTTTACAGCAGTTACCGGCTATCTGTCTTTCGACCGTTTTGGTAATCGCCATCAGTCTTTGGATGGCTTCCGTCACGGCTCGTTACACCGACATCAGCCTGTCCAGCGCCTTTCTAGGCAGTACGCCTGGGGGACTGACGCAAATGACCGCTTTAAGCGAAGAAATGCCCCATACCGATCCCGGGGTCGTCACGTTTTTGCAGACCTTTCGCCTTTTGGCCACGGTCTTCACAGTGCCTTTTTTAGTTTTGCACGGCTTGGCGGATCAAGTAGATCTCGCTGGCGTCGTCCTGTCCGGCAGCGCTGAAGAACTGCTCTTCGCCTATCTGCCGCCGTTGGGCCTGGCCATTAGCGGCATGTTTATTGCCACAAAGCTGCACTTGCCCACGCCGCAGCTATTAGGACCCATTTTAGGCACGGCGATTTGGTCCTTACAGGGATACACTACGCCGCCTTTACCATCGGAGCTGCTAAAAACCGCACAATGGTGCGTCGGTACGTACATGGGCCTCAACATTCCTTTGGTAGCTCTCCCTTCCTGGAAACGCCTCGTACCGCTGACAGCGCTGTCCGTCGTCATGCTCCTCACCGCCACCTTAGGTATTGGCCTGATTCTCTCGAACATGCATGGTTATAGTTTGGCTACGGCCTTTATCGCCACCGCTCCGGGGGGCATGGCCGAAATGGGTCTCACCGCCATGATGGTCCACGCGGATCTTTCCATCATCATTTCCTACCAGCTATTCCGGCTGCTCTTCATCCTCTTGGTCATCCCGCCTTTCTTTCAGTGGTACTTTCGGCGAGGGAACCTCTAATTTATTCACATCTCGCGCCACAGCGGTTCTTTTTCCGTCATACTTCGTCAGAAAGCCTCGGCAGAGCGCCGCTATGCCTGCGTTTTCTTCCTCGTCTGGCAGAAACACTCCTCGCCTTGGCGGAGTGTTCATTAAATCATTGGCTCCCTGAAATATTTTAATGTTTTTTTCGAGCCCTCCCTCTACTCCCTATACTCCTGTTAAAAAACCGTACTCCGTTCTTCTCTTGGGTACCCTCTCGCGACTCTTGTTCAATCTCCGTACCCCTCCCAATAACAACGAAAGAAGGAATCTATTATGTTACGTCGTTTTTTACCGTTTTTACTTCTGGCTCTATTGTTTTTGACCCCTGCCGCCCAAGCGGCGGAATTGCCTGGCGACAGCGCTTTTGTGGCGACAGCGCTTTACATTGATGCCGGTGACCGGGATATTCCCGGCCTGGATCTTCTCAATAAAGGACTGAACCAGGTACTGCGCATGCAAATGAGTTCCTTGCTTCTTGGCAGCGAAGTTTATGTAGGTACCGATGTGCTCCGGGATTTGAATCGCCATGGCGTCACTAATGCCGCCAGCGCCCAAGCAGCCAATCTCACTTCTTATTGCGTTGACCGCCAGGTTAAAAACGTGATCCTGTTTACCGTCAATCCCTTGGACATGGTTGTAGACTGTAAAGCCTTCACTGCGGTGGACGAGCAATTTGTCGTCGACAAGCGCATGACCCCGCCTGAGGGAGGGCTTATGAGCACCTCCTATGATCGTCTGGCCGCTTTGTTCACCACCGAGCTGCCTGCCATTGTGGCCACCTTGAAAGGCTAATCATGAAAAACGTCTTTGCCGCGCTCTCTTTCCCCCGCATATTCTGGCCCCTCGCAGGCATGTTGGGGCTGCTCCAATGCTATTGGATGCTGAACCTTCCCTTTTGGCCTTTTACCGATCTGCCCAACCATTTGGCGGTCGCCGCCATTTACCGAGACTATGACGCCCCAGACAGTCTCTACCGGAATTATGTGCTTCTAGAGCGTTTGTTTCAGCCAAATACGTTTTTCCCTTGGTTTTGCAGCCTCCCTTTCTTTGCCAGCGTAGAGCAAGGAGCGCGCGTTTTCTATGGCTTGTACATTCTAGCCCTGCCATTGTCTGTTTGGAGCTTGCTGCGCCGTCTCGGCGGCGATGGACGCGGCGCCGTCCTCTCCCTGCTTTTGCTCTACCATTACAGCGTCACCTGGGGTTTTGTAGGCTATACCGCTTCGTTACCTGCCTTCTGCGGCGCCTGGTCCTGCCAGCTAGCTTGGCTCCGCGATGGCAAAAGCAAGCACTTAATCCCCCTCAGCCTATTTTTAGTACTGCTCTTTTTTCTACACGGCCAGACCACGCTGTTTGCGCTCTTCTTCCTCGGCTTGCAGGCCGCCTACAACCGACGCAGACAGCTTTCTTCCCTTGTACCGCTGGGAGCGGCTGCCTTGCCGGTACTGCTCTTCGTCGCCGCTTGGCTCACTGCAGGCGGCGGATTTCAGCCAGGATCTCACACCGGCCACCTGCTGCAAGATTACTACTTGGGCGGTGAATATCTATCCGCCTGGCCGCAACGCTTAGCAGACGCAGTAACCTTGGACAATCGCGCTTTATATGAAGGCGCTGCCGGTTATCTTGCGGCCTCCTTTTTCACCCTGGCCTTAGGCGTCTTCGCCTGGAATCGTTGCCGATACAGTTGCAAGCCTTGGAAACAACAGCGGCTTTTTTCCGTCTGGCTGCTTCTCTTCCTCTCGCTAGGCGGTGTGCTCGTCCTGCCCCGAGAAATCGACGGCCACGGTATTATTTATGAACGTTTCAGCGTGTTCTTGCTTCTAGCATTAGTACTTCTTGCCGGCGCCGGCAGTGTCCGTCCTCTCGGCAAACGAATGGTGACCGCCATGCTGCTGGTGACTTTGCTGCACGGCGCCGCCTGGAGTGAATACTTCTGGTCCTTCCGTCAAGACAGCGCCAGCTTTAATGCTTCCCTGCTGCCAGCAGCGGAAAGCGGCCTCGTAGCGCCGCTCTTTTACGACAATTCTTTTCGCGGCCGCCCAGTATATCTGCATTTTGCCAACTATCAAACGCTGGATAACGGCGGGCTCGCCGTCAACGCCTTCATCGACTACCGCTTCGGTACTATCCGCCGACACGTCGATGAAACCACATTGCCCCGCTATGATGAGTGGATTTCCTGGCGTTGGAGCTATGAGAACCTCTACCCGGAAGTTCCCTGGCTGCTAGTCCGCGGCGAAGCCCCGGACCGAGCTGACAAATTTTTCGCGCAGTACCATCTTGAAAAAGAGCAAGGCCCCTGGCAGCTTTGGCGAAAGAATGGAAATAATAATAACAAACAAGAGTAGATGGAGTAAATGGAGGGTATGACGGAGGGAACGAGATACAGAGTAACTATTATAAATTCCTATATAGCTACAAAACCCGGTCTAGAAAGATTACTTTCTTAGACCGGGTTTTTCGTTTAACCTGGTATTATATCAATCATAAAAGCGGAGAGCTTATCACGTCGCTCCTCGCAAAGACACGCTAAGCTGGCCTATCTATACTCTAAATTTTCATTGTCATTCTAACTAACTTTTGTCTTTGCGAGCGAAGCGAAGCAATCTCTATTTTCTCTGCCGAGCCCTCACTCTACTCCCTTTACTCCTGTTAAAAAACCGTTCCCCGTAGCCCTCATTCGCACCCTCAGATTCTCTGATTCTCTTGTTCAATCCTTATTCCTTGTCAAGAGAAGTCCGCTGCCGCGGACGGTTTTCAAAAGCCGCGAAGCATCGCCCAGCTTTTTACGCAGCCGATAAATAAGCACATTCAGCTCGTCCGTGCCCACGTCCACAGAGCCTTGACCGTCAGCCTGCAAACGCTCCGGCCAAATCTCCCGCTTGATTGTCTCATAGTCCACCAACGTGCCGGCGCGCTCCCACAAAAGCTGCAGCAAATGCCACTCTTTGCCGCTCAAGGAAACGCTTTCCCCATATACCTGGCACTCTTGCCGCTCTGGAAAGAGCGCTAACGCCTGCGGCAGCTCTAGGCCTTGGCGCAGCATCAACGTTCGACTCAAGTCGAGCGTTTTTTCATCGCCTCCATGCTCCAGCCGCAACGCCACAAGACCGGATGCCAACTCCAATCGATCTCCCGGCGCTAGCCGCCGTACTTCCTGTTGCAATGGCTCTCCATTAACACTGGTACCATGACGACTGCCCAGTTCCTTTATGCTCACGCCTGTTTCATCACAACAAACCAGGCAATGACGACGCGAGACGAAGGGGCTGGCAAAATACATCCCTGCCGCTCCCTGGCCGCTGCGCCCCAATAGCCATTCCCCTTTTTCCAGCATAATGCGGCTGCCGGAAGGATAGGGAACTCCCTTTTCTACAACTAAGCACCAATTTTCTTCCACAGCCATCCCTCCTGGACGTATTTCTTTCTATATCATACTGCGAAAAATTTTTCCTGCCAAGAAGGCACGTCAGGAAAGCGTTTAAAATGTCTGCAATAGCGATCCGGCCACGCCGCGCATGGTTTCCGTCCAAGGCAAAAGAGCGCCAAAACCTTCAAAAGAAAGCCAATCCGGTTTCCATGCATGAAGAACCAATACCGCTAAGACTAAAATCCAACCACTATGTCTCATGACGCATCCTCCTTTGCCTTTTGTTAGTTTGATTATACCTTTTTTCATGTTACAGAGCTATGACAACGGCATGACAACTCTATTACACTCTCTAGACGGAATCGTTGGTTTATGCACATCTTAACCAAGCTGGATCTTTTTCCGTCAGATGTCGTCAGAAAGCCTCGGCATAGCGCTGCTATTCTTACTTTTTCTTTCTCGTCTGGCGAAAAAATCTCTCACCTTGGTAAAGTGTTCATTGCACCCTCGATTCCCGTTATAATTTTACATTTGAGCATAAAAATCTATAGCGGCTTTGCTTGTATTTGAGACTTTTATTGGAGCAAGGCGGTCCGATAGACAAAAAAGGTTGCGGTAAAATGCATGTTTTCATTTTACCGCAACCTTTTATTTTTTTATCCATGCACCAGACTGGAATCAGAAAAAGCCTGCCCTATGCCCTGCCCCAAGGTAGCCTCAAAGCGGCAACGCTCATCGCCACGGCTCCAGCATTCAACTTCCACAACATCGTAAGGCTGTTTAAAAAAGGCTTCCAGCACGCCCGAAAAAACACCGGCATCAAAGTAACAGCTAGAATAGCCCTTCGTCGGAGTACCGGAACAATCCAGATCTTCCTTCAGCACAAACACAAAGCGGCTATTATCTGGCGACGCCTCTTCCAAATGGAGCAATCCCAGTCCCATTTCCCGCAAAACTTGCTGCAACCTCCGCAAGAGCCATTGGCCTTCATGCGTCTCCCCTATCATATGTTGGTAAAACTCTTTGCCTGCCAACTGACCCGCCTGATAAAATACCCCTTCCGCCTGTTGCGTGCCCAAGCGCTCTTCCAGCACATCCCTCATCGTATACTGCATCAACCGATACGCTTCCAGCCTCGCATATCGTCCCAGCGTAGGCCGTCCTTCACTCAGTCCGCCCAAAAGATCCCACGAAAAAGGATACCGACGTTCCATATTGATTCCTCCTTGCGTATAAACAAGCCGAATCGAATCTCCGTCGATTCTATTGTAACAAAAAAAATCATTTTTTGCAAAATTAAAACTATTTTTTACAGGCAGCATTTGAAGTCAAACCTCTCCGCCGCTTTGGCGGCGCCGCCTTTAATAAGGGGATAAATAAAAACGCCCCCTAGCAAGAGCCTACTCTTGCTAGGGGAACGCCATCTGCCCAACTTTACAACCGGAACCGTCCCACGGTCTGCTGCATTTCTTCAGCCATTTTAGCCAGCGCCTGACTGGAAGTAGCAATCTCTTCCATGGAGGCCGACTGCTCTTCCGTGGCCGCGGATACAGTCTGCGTATGCCCCGCTGTTTCACGGCTGATGCTTTCAATGCGTTGTACCGACTGCACCACGTCTTGGCTGTGCGCGCCGATTTCCTGCGCCGCCTGGCTTACGTGCTGTACCTGCTGATACATAGAGTCGATCAAACCGACTATCTGCGTGAAGGTATGACCTGCGTCATCCACCACCGCGGTACCGCGCTCCACCTCGCGCGTGCCATCCTGCATGGCCACAACCGCGCTTTGGGTATCGCCCTGAATTTCGCTGATCAGCTCCGCAATGCGCTTAGCCGCTTCTTGGCTCTGTTCCGCCAGTTTGCGCACTTCGTCGGCCACCACCGCAAAGCCGCGTCCTTGCTCGCCTGCCCGAGCCGCTTCAATAGCGGCGTTCAAAGCCAAAAGATTCGTCTGTCCGGCAATGCCGCTGATGGTATCCACAATTTGTCCGATCTCTTGAGATCGTTCGCCCAAGCGGGCCACTACTTCCGCCGACTGGCTAACCGACGACTCGATCAGCTGCATCTGCTTCACGGCTGTTTGCACGGCTTTTTCGCCGCCCCGAGCGGCCTGCGCCGTTTCGGTAGAAGAGTGCGACATCTAGCCCAAATTCGCCGCCACTTCCTGAATTCTAGAGGACATAGCCTCGACGCCGTGCGCCGCCTGCTGTACCGCTCGCAATTGATCATCGGTCCCATGCGCTACATCGGTAATCGACTGGGCCACCTGCTGCGACGCTTGCGCCGACTGGTCCGCGCTGGCGGTCAGTTCCTCGCTGGAAGCCGCTAAATGTTCCGATGAGCTGGCTACCTGCTTAATCATACTGTGAAGATTCTGCTGCATCCGGGTAATGGAATCGCCCAAATGCATAATTTCCTCTACGCCGTCCACTTCAAAGCTACGGCTCAAGTCGCCGTCCGCCATGCGTTCCGCCGCTTCATCCAACACCAACAACGGCTGGGCCAGCCCCTTGGCCGAATAAACAGCCGTCGCCCCCGCACAAGCGGCCACCAACAACAATAATCCCGCCATCGTCAGCACAATCGTCCAAATCTGGTTGCTCACCTCGCTGGAAGGCAAATACGCCACAACGCCCCAGCCGATAGACTTGGCCGGCGAATAGGAAATCATGGCTTGCTCGCCCCGCGTAGAAGCGCTTTCCTGGCTGCCGCTTTGTCCCTGCAGCACGGCCGCAATATACGCCCGGTCAGCAACCGACTCGTTCTGCTGCACTTTATCCTTATCCGGATGAGCCAACAGCTTGCCTTTATTGTCGACAATATCTAAGTAACCGCCTTGCCCCACCTTGACCGCTTCCGCCATAGACCACAGCGATTTCAGACTGATATCCGCCGCAAAAACACCGATAGGCTTGCCTGCGGCATCACGAATCGCCGTAGAAATCGTCACCGTCGGCGCTTTGGTGAAAGAGGAAATATAGGCATCGCTAAAATGCAATTTTCCGGCCATCGCGTCTTTAAAATACGGCCGATCCGCCCGATTGGCCAAAGTACCGGACGTTCTGGCAATTTGCATGCCGCTGGCGTCCATAACATAGATCAATTCCATATACGGATTTTTTTGTTGCGCCGCTACAATCATTTCTTTTAGTTGCGCCGCATCCATGCTCCGTGCTGTCGGCGTCGCCGCCAGCGCTTCCGTCAAGCCTTTGGCATCGCTCATAAAGCGCTCGATTTCACTGGCCGCCTGTCCGGTCAGCTCACGATTGCTTTCGGCAATATTTTCTTTTTTCTGCGTTACATTCATATAGGTGCTCACGCCGCCCACCAGCGCGGCAGACAAGAAGGCGAATAAAACCAACAGCAGAATCAATTTACTCTGCAAGGTCTGCTTTGTCGCCGTTTTTAAAACTCCCTTATCGCTCACAATCCTACACCCCTTCTTATTGTTACTATCCGTATGTCTCCTTGATAAAACAAGTTCAACCAATACAGGCTTATACTTCTAATTATACCCTTCGTACTTTGATTGTATAAAAAGCCACTACAGCTTCTGTTAAAAATTGGTTAAACCCAGTTAAAAATTAACCTCTAACATAACAGAGCAACAACTATAACCTTCAGGGTTTAGGAAACGCTATCCCCCTATGGCTTTGCTGTCGCCGGCCGTACCGCCCATGCCTTGACGGATCAGCTTTTCTACTAAAAAAACATCCATGGGCATAAATTCATAGCTGCCCAATTCTTCCGGGCCAGCCCAAGCCAGCTCATCATGACCGGAAAGTGAAAAATTCCCCTCCTGCCACTGCGCCCAATAGGCCAGCAAGCGCACGTCTCCATAGGAGCGCAAGGCAAAGCGTCCGCCGATCGCCACATTTAGGCCCATAACGTCTACAAGATTTCGCTCTAAACACTCCTCCGGAGCTTCATCCGGGTTACATGTTCCCCAGGGAAATTCCCATAAACCAGCCTGTGTGCGGCCCTCGCTGCGCCGCGCAATTAGTACCTTACCTTTTTTTACGATGAGTGCTGCTACTCGTTGTTGCATTCTCATCTTCTCCTTTCCAGCTGTCGCTGTCGGATTATGTTTCTTTTCCTTGCTTTTTATCACTTTTCCTGCCAACCCACAAAAAAAAACTAAATTCTACTGGTAAATACGTCCCGAATTTGCCCTGTTTCGCTCCATTTTTGCACTTTCTCCATGAGAATACCACGTAAAACTCCTGTTGGCCGCTCTTCTAAATCGTAGTAAACCTGGTATAAGGGCTTATTCAGATGCAGCAAACGTTCCAAACGACTGGGCGTAGCCGAGACGATGGCCTCGCAGGCTGCGGCATTCAACGCCGCCTCCAGTTCCGCCAACTGCTCCGGCTGGTATCCTAACGCCGGCAGCACCTGCTGCAAATGCGGATACATCTGCCGAGCTTGCGCCAAAGAACCCCCGGCCCATTCCCAAGGCTCCACAACCTCAGCGCCGGCGGCGCGAGCCGCCAGCAGACCCGCACCATAGGGCATGCCGCCGTGCGTCACAGACGGCCCGTCTTCCACCACCACTACCCGCTTTCCCTTTAGCTCGTCGCCACGGTCCAAGCGAGGCGGGGAAGCCGCCAGCACCACTGCCGCTCCAGGATTAATCGCTGCAATCGAAGCTTGCAGCAAGGCTACGTCTTGCATGGAAACGCTGTCCACCTTGTTGATCAACACTGTATCCGCCATGCGTAAATTGGTTTCTCCCGGATGATACGTACGCTCATGACCTAAACGCAAAGGATCGGCTACCACAAGCAGCCAGTCCGGTCGAAAAAAAGAGAAATCATTATTGCCACCGTCCCAAAGAAGCACATCCGCCTCCGCTTGAGCCGCCGCTAAAACTTCTCCATAATCCACACCCGCATACACAATATGCCCTGCTGCCAGATGCGGTTCATACTCCTCGCGTTCTTCCACGGTACAGCGAGCGCGCTGCAAATCCTCCACCGCAGCAAAGCGCTGACAACGCTGGCGCTCCAGCTCTCCATAGGGCATGGGATGGCGTACAATAGCTACCCGCAAGCCCCATTCCTTCAGCCAAGACGCTAGTTTGCGCGATACCTGGCTCTTGCCCGCGCCGGTCCGCACCGCACATACGGCAATAACCGGCTTAGACGCCTGCAGCATGGTCCGCGCCGGACCTAAAAGACGAAAATCCGCTCCAGAAGCCAAGACCCTTGACGCTGTATGCATCACCGTTTCATGTGAAACATCGCTGTACGCAAAAACAACCTCATCTACCGCTTGCTCTCGAAGCAGCGCTTCCAGTTCTTCCTCCGGCACAATGGGAATGCCCTGCGGATAAAAGCGCCCCGCCAACGACGGCGGATAGCTTCTGCCTGCAATGTCCGGAATTTGCGTCGCCGTAAAAGCCAGTACCAGACTGTCGGCATCATCGCGAAAACAAGTGTTGAAAACATGAAAATCGCGTCCGGCAGCGCCTAAAATTACAACCTTGTGCATGAGGCTACACCTCCAGGAGATACGAATATCCGAGATTTTCAACAGGAGTAGCGAAAGGGTTATGAGTGAATATTAAAATACCAAAAAAAATAGAGAACCGATGATGCAATGAACGCTCCGTCAAATTACGACAGCACTGAACGCGTTTAGTGCCGGCTGCGCCATGAATGGCATGGCATCCGTCATCTATTTCACTACCAGACGAAAAAGAAAACGCAGGAATAGCAGCGCTATGCCGAGGCTTTCTGACGATGTATGGGAGAAAAAGAGATATTTTGACGTGAGATGTGAATGCATCAACGATTCCCTATATTAAACGGCTGCCCAAGTTAAAAGATGTTGTCTCGCTTCCTCGCGCCAGGCAGTAAACGCTGGCGCCATCACCTGCGCCAACACCTGCTGCATCTGTGACAGCTCTCCGCCGACAAAAGCGTCCTGCATGCCGGAAATAGCGTCCCGAAGATCTTCCAACACTTTTACTAACTGTTCCTTACGCTCTTCCATAAAAATTTCCGGCAGCAATTCTGTCAAACGACCCGCAGCCGCAGCAAAGTCGTCAAAAAGCTCCTTTGCCGCTTCCAGCTTCAGTTCATCCAGTTGTGTCTGCATATACTGCAGCGCCTCTTCCATCGTTTCCATAATTTCCAGCATCCGCCGAGCTAAATCTCGCTTTTGTTCATCTGTAACTTCCATGTGCTTCCTCCTTCGCGCAACCGCGATCTATCATCCTTGACAAAGGAAGATTTCGCTCTTTTCAAGACAGTTCCCTGCTGAAATCAAAATTCTACCAAATTTTAATACTCCTTTTGCGCCACCGCTCCTCCTATTCCATCTCCGTTCCTCTCTAGGTCCGTTCCTGCTCCCGTCAAAAGTCCTATTCTCCTGCCGTGCGCTGTTTCCAGCCGATACGAGTATGCTACAATATATAAAACAAAACCTAAGGAGGGACGGCTTTGCTGCACCTAGCGGTTTGCGACGACAGAACCGAAGACCGAGAACGGCTCTGCCGCCTGCTCGAAGAATACGGCCAGTGTAACAACCTAGAGCTAACTATCGACCAATGGAGTACGGGCGAAGAATTTCTACTCGCTTTCGCCCCCGGACGCTATCAACTACTCTTTCTAGACATCTACATGAAGCAAATCAACGGCGTAGAAACGGCTCGCACGCTGCGAGAACAAGACGAAAACTGCGCCATTGTCTTCGTTACCACAAGTCAGGAGCACGCTGTAGACGGCTTTGACGTTAACGCCCTGCACTACCTTTTGAAACCCATCACCGCAGCACAGCTAGAGGTGGTATTTCAACGTTTGACGCGCCTGCAAAAAAAAGAGCCTGCGTATATTACCATGCGATCACAACGCCTTGACGTACGCTGCAACGTAAATGACATTTTATTTGCCGAAATCTATGACAAGCTGTGTTTGATCCATACGAAAACCAATACCATTCAAACCTATACGCCCCTGGATGAAATAGAACGCCAGCTTCCTGCAAGCCTTTTTTTGCGTTGCCATCGCAGCTATTTGGCAAACATGAGCTACATTACCCGAATGGAGGATACGCAGTTCACTGTTCATGACCAGCACCACATTCCCATCCGCAAAAATGACCGGCAGGCGCTTAAACAACGCTATTTAGATTATCTTTTTGCAACTACCAGGAACAGTGACGCCAAGCATTATGATTGAAACAATCTTAGCCTGCATATACTTGATTTTATCCATAGTACCCTTCAGTTTCCTGCGGTACTACCCTTTTTTAAAAGACCTGCGTTTTTCCCTGCGCACAGTATGCCTGCTATATACCATAATTTTGCTTTTGGAACTGGCCGGTATGGGCTTGCTGCGCTACTACGGACATTGGTCTTCTGACATTTATGGCCTCTATCGCTTATTGTTTGCCATCGGCTTCGCCATACTGTCTTTCCTTCTCATCAAAAGCGCTTTCTTTAAACAGTTTTTTGTCTATACCATGATGGTGACCTATGCGGTTTTTGTTTACGGCACTGCGCATTTTTTTGAATTTCTCGGCATTGTATACTGGGAAGAAGCGCCGGACCTGCTTGTTGCCAATATCGTCATCATCCTGCAGCTTCTTCTGACATATCCCCTTGTTTTTCGTTTTCTTAAAAACAGAGTTATCCCGCTCTTACTACTGGATAGTCCGGTCTGGAAGTACATCTGGACCCTTCCCAGCATGTTTGTAGTCGGCTCTTTTCTCTTCGGTTCCGAGCTGAAGGCGGACGTCATCTGGAACTGGCGCTACCTTGCTTACCGCATGATCGCGAGCGCGGTCGTCATGATCAGCTACTATATTCTGGTAAAAATCATGGAGCAAACCCGTCAAAATACCGTTTTGCAGGAAAAAATTCGCACCTCCCAGGAAGTATTGGAAATGCAGCGACAACACTATCAACTGCTTACCAACCGTATCCAGGAGGCCCGCTCCATCCGCCACGACTTCCACCATCATCTGCTGGCCATGCAAGCCTATCTGGACGGCAAGCAATATGAACAGCTCACAGACTATCTTGCCCAATACGCGCGGGAATTCTCTCCGCCGTCGCAAGCGCCTCTGTGTCGGCACTATCTGGCCGACGCCGTTTTGCAGCACTATCAAAGTCAAGCAACCGATCAAGGCTGCGAGTTTCGCACCTACGTCGATATCCCGCCCCAACTAAGCATAAGCGACCTGGACTTATGCATCGTCCTGGGAAACCTGCTGGAAAACGCCTTAGAAGGCAACCGAAGATTGCCGCCGGATGAACAGATGCTGCACCTGCATCTGAAGCGGCAAGGAGAAATGCTGATCCTAACGCTCGACAACCGCTTTGACGGCAGTCTACACTATCGCGAAGGAACATTGCTGTCTCATAAACGCGGCGGCGCAGTCGAAGGAATTGGCCTGCAAAGCGTCCGCGCCATCGCGGAAAAATATCAAGGCGTCGTCCGCGTCGAACCAAACGCCAATGTGTTTAAAGTCTCGGTCATGCTGACCTTGCCCTCAAACGAGAATTGAACACTAAATCCTGCTTAAGGACGCTAATGAACCGCGAAACACACGAAAGACGCGAAAGATTTTTATAAGGAATTTAGTTCCGCCTTTTATTCCTGTTAAAAACCCGTATCCCTCCCTCGACTCTTGTTCGCCTTGATTCTTTTCCTGAAGCTTCCAACTAAAAAGTACCCGGCGCAGATCATTCTGCCGGGTACTTTTATCGTTTACTGCCAAAATGGCATCACCGCAATGAGTGTAGTAAAAAAATTTATTTATTGCAGCGTCGTTACTCCAAAAATTGTAAAATCGGATAGACATAGTACTCTCCGCTCAAGGCTCGAACCGTCGCCAGCATAGCGCAGCCCAGCCACAAAAGTCCGCCGCCAATGACGACGATCCACGCTGCGGTTTCTGTCGCCATTAGCAAGGAAAGAGCCAAAACAAGCGCGATCATTGCTGGCGCCAGGAACAGTTGAAAAAGAACGGCCTGCTTCGCATGATGCGCAACAAATATGTCTTTGCACTTATAAAGCCAGATCGCCAGCGGCAGCAGAAAAAAACCCAGGCCCCCGAAAAAGCAGCCGCAATGGGCCGCAGCCGCCAACATTTTTTGTCCCCCGGATAGGTTCGCCATACTGCCTAGTCGTCCTGCTATTTTCCCGCGTCCAATGCCGCGTTATAATCGCTGGCCCATTTGTAGCTGAAGTAAACACTGGCGATCGTGGCAATAATCGCCATTTCCGGGGAAATGAAATTGGAAATCAACGCCCCTCCAATGGCAATACCAATAAAGAGCAGCAACCCCTTTTTCAAGCCGGCCGCATAAAACCCTCCAAATCCAAAAATGCCCAAAACAACAGCGATTGCAATACTTTTCTTCGACATACTTTTTCCTCCTCTTTATGATTTCATTACCTAAGCCGCGTACCTGCTAGAATTCACCTCCCTTACTGGAATCTAGACCGCCCGGAAGCGCTTCAATTGTTCGTTTCAACGCTCGTAACAATTTTACCGTCTTTAATGGTATACGTTACAATCCGGGAAAGAGCGCTTTTGTTTTGCGGGTCCACAAACTCAAAACAATATCCGTAGACGCCGTCGCCCATCGCCTCGTCCGCGATCTGCGGCTGCGCCCCAAGCGTAAAGGTATCTACCTCAAACTGCTGAAATTCTTCCTCATGGCCGCTCAGCTTCATAGCGTAATGCAGCGTAGTCACAACATCCCCGGCTTTAAGAGGCGTAAGCTCCTTGTCCGCCATCCCGTTCGACTCAATCCCCCGGCGCATGCCCAAGATACGATAGGCTTTATCTTCGAAGGTATACGCCACCTGTAAGTTGCCTTCTTTTCCATTGAGCTTGATCGGCACGGAATACAGATTGTAACCGTCTCCTTCATAAGTAATCTCAATATAGACAGGATGGCCGTCAAGCATGGGCCACTTCCCCTGAAAATTATCTTTAAAAATTCCCTTTTCCCAATCCGCATTAATATCAGCGTCGCTTCCCAAATAAAGAAGCACATCATCTTCCTTGCTCTTAAAAACAAGCTGGCAATGCACAGACGCCAGATTCTCCATCTGCGCCGCAGACAGCTTCACAAAGGCATTGCCGTCTTTGTCTATATCTACCGGCGTATCCTCTAGCTGACTTACATCAAAGATTTTTTTCCGTTCCTCCGGCTTTGAGATAGCCGCCGTCTCGCTGACAACAGACCCTTGCAAATACGGCGTCGCCTGGGGCGGCATCTTCCCGAAAATTAGATCGTAATACAGACACTTCATCGGCAATAGCGGCGCGGCCTGCTCGGCGTAAGCCATAAAATGATCTGCGTCGCCATTGTAGGAATAATAGCCCGAAAGACCGCTGCTTTCTTTGCGGTAAGGACCATTTACTTTATACACTACGCTTTCTTGTACCGCTTGGCGCAGCGTATCCGCAACCCCCGGCAGCAGGCTGCGCGCATTCTTCGAAAGACTCCCTAGATCCACCATATTCGAATAGCCTTGTTCGCGAGTATTGCCGCCATAGCTTACAGCCGTCCCCGCAGCTCTTGAAAAAGAGGCAAAAAACGCCTGCGGATTTTTCTCCGCCTGCCGCAACGCCGCTGCGCCAAACGCCTCGTACGCCTCGCGCAGCTTCGGCAGCCCCCGCATATCGACCACGGATAAGGTCGCTGCATCAGCAGTACCATAGGCTTCACAACCTGCAAGATAGGTGTCGCAGATCGCTTTCCCCAAGGCCGCGCCGTTCATAGACGGATCCCGCGCCAGCGCACCGACCCAGCCCGTATAGTCCCAGCCGTTGCCTGGCTCAATCTCCTCAGAGGCCACCATATAACGCGTAAGGCCGTGAAGATCGTGCATCACATCCGCCGTCGCCATAAGACACGCGTCAAAGCCAATCAGCTCAAACGGCGGATTCTCATGATCCGGCGCAGCGGCAGCCTCAAAGGCCGCCCGCAAATCATTAAGACTCAATGACCTCTTCGTCCGCTCGTCGTAGCAAACGCCAGCCGCGCTGCCGCCGCCATGATCCCATAGAATGCAAACGCGGTGATCCGCCGGGTAGTTCTTCGCGCCATAGCGCAGAAAGTCAGCCAGCGTATCCGGTGCCCCCATGTCGGCGTCCGGCAGCTCCTGCAAGGTATGAATCCCGTCCTTATCATAAAGGTACCGGCCCACCGCTCCGGCCGGAATAGCCGGCGTGTGCCACTCTACAGCGCCTCCGGTCTGAATAAGCACCCGCACATTGGCAGGCAACTGCACCTGCAGCAGCTCCTGTATATCCGCGGAAGCAGCGCCGCTTTTGCTCTCCAAGTCCGTACCGCAAACATACCAATAGATCGTCCACGTATCGGTTGGCCGATAGGCGGCAGCAGCCCGACTGCCTGTAAAAGAAACCAACAAGAAAAAACTTAGAATCAACGCTAGAGCCACTTTGAAAAAAGAAGGCTTCTTCATAGAATCCGTCACGCGCTTTCTCCTTCTTGCAGCGCTTCCGACAAGCTGCCTCCTGAAGGCGTCGCCTTCAGCACCCCCGCCTCCAGCAGCTTCTTCACCAAATCCTCTTGCACTGCCAAAGACTGCACAAATCCGTCCAGCGGCATAATCAGCCGCTGGTTGACCTCCACCACCGGCTGCCCGTTCTCGCTTTGCAAATGCGGCTGCACCGTCATCAAATCCAGACGCACCAAATTTCCCGTCACATGCACCGCGCTAATCGCGTCAGCAAAGATCTCTCGATTCATTTTTCATTCTCCTTTCCTGTTCCCTACAAGCCAGCCTGCTCCCTGTCTTTGCGAGTACAGAGCAGCAATCTACTTTCCAATATTCTCCATCTTTTCTTTGGTCCCTTTGTATTACAGTTCTTTATGTAAAAAATGGCAGCTTTAATGAACACTCCGCTGGTCTAACTTATTCTTGTTTAATTCAACTCTTTCAAACCCTCACTTTACTCCCTGTACTCCTGTTAAAAAGCCGTACCCCGCTCCCTCATTCGTACCCTCTATGGATGTCGGTTGCCATGCCGTCCATGGCGCAACCGACCCTAGGCGCATCCAGCGCCGTCGCCGGTTCTCCTGTTCAAAGCCTCGTTCCGCTTAGAAATATTTTACTGCCTGAATCCAGATACGCTCCTTGCTATCTGGCGCCGCCACCGCCTCTTCCGAGGTCAGCTTCCACGCGTAATCCAGACGCAAGGCGTAATCCCCGGGACGGCTGAAAATAAGCCCCAGACCTGCCCCGGACAAGGTTCGCCCGTTCACGCCCGCTCCCGCCCAGGGACTCTTGTTGGCGTTCACATGTCCTTGGTCTACATACGCCGCCAGTTGCAGCGTCGGCTTCGGCAAATTCCAGCGCAGTTCCCCGGTCGCCACATAGCCGCTGTCGCCGCAGGCCTCATTCACCGGATACGCCCGCACGCCGCTCGGTCCCCCTAAGGACATCTTTTCCGACGAATCCAGATTTTTGCTGGCCGCCTGCGCTGCAAAAGACACATGCAAGGCTAAGCGGGAATTCACGTTTTGCACCCGATACAAGCTAAGATTTCCTTTGGTGTAGTTGCCCGCCGTATGCGCTTCGGCGTCATTGGTAACCGCATCCTCCGAATCCAGGCTCAAACGTCCGTAGGCCAAGTTCAGGGAAAAGCTGTTGTAGCCGCCGCCCCCCAGAGAATCGCGGCTGTCGCCGCTGAGGCCCAGATTCCAAACATCCGCTTTTTTGCGATTATTCGTCCCCACATAGCCAATACGGTCCTCCAACTGCTTATGGTCATAGCCGAACCGCCCATTGAGATTGTAGTCCCGCGAACGTACCATCGGATACGTCGCAAAGAGACTCCACGTATCGGAAACCCCGTCGGCGTTCAAGCTGGCGAAGGCCTCGCCCAAGGAATACGTCTGCCGCGCGTAGGAAAGCCCCCACTTCGCGCCCGAATCCCCCAACGGCCTCTGATACGACAAATTGTAGTCGGTACGGTCTTCGCCCAAAATTACGCCAGCCCCCGCGCTGTCCCCCTGACCGCTGACATTCAATACGTTCCAGTTAAGTCCCAGTCGGTTCCTGCCGGTATAACGGCTGCCGTGATTATCCGAATATAGCTGACCATTGCTGCGCGGCCCGTCGGTCAAGCGCACTACCAAGTCCGCCGTGCCTGGCTGCTCCCCGGCCGTTAAGTTAGCAGCGCTCTGCACGCCTGCCGTATCGCTAAGCAGCAGCAACGCCCGCTCCAGTTCTTTTTCTCGTATGTAGTCCCCAGGACGCAGTTCCCTTAGCAGCCCTTCTGCGCTTGTTGTGTTAAAGCGAGACTGATTGTCTACGCGGATCTTGCCGTAGCGCCCCACCAGCACCTGCATCTCCACCTGGCCCTCTTCAATGGACTGCGGCGGCAAAATAGCCCGCGCTACCAAGTATCCTTTGCTGTGGAAATACTGGCTCACCTTCCGCGCATACTGTTCCAGCTCCGCCAGCGTCAGCTCCTTGCCGTACGCCTCCTGCAGCAGCGGCTGCAGCTCCGCGTCGCCGAACAGCGCCTGCCCGGTCACGCGAATATGCGCCACATGAATCTTCGTTGCGTCCGTCGGCCCCGGCTGGACCGCCTCCTGCTCCACCTTGATCTTCGGCTTCGGCGTCTCTTGCGGCGGCAGCAAATGCTCCTTCAAGCCTCCCGGCGTCGTTGTATTCTCCTTACCCTCCAGCGGCGCCGCCTCCGCCGCCCACGGCAGCCCTAAGACCGCTGCCGCCACTAACGCCGCCAATCCGGCGGCCTGTTTTTTCCCTGTCAGCTTCATCAAACTCATATCCTCCGTTTATTGCGTAGACTATATCAGACAAAGAAGTACGGGAACAGCGAACAAGAGAATCGGAGTCACGGGAGGTTACGCATGAGGAAATTCATCTATATTTTCCTGTTACAATACCGCACCCCGCAACCCTCATTCGGGCCCTCACGTGACTCTTCGCGACTCCTGTTCAAGCCTGTTTTTCCTCTATTACTCTGTGTGCCGTTCCTACTCCTGCGCACCTTCTCTTGACTCCTATGTTCTTGTTCAATCCTCGTTCTCCGTAACTCTGATTTACCGCAAGAGCAGTTCTTTCATTTCGTCGGCTTCCAGCCCCAGCTGATCTTGCCCTGCGGCCAACGCTGCCGCCGTAAGCAGTTGCGGCTGGTTCAGCATTCCGCGAGCCGCCTCATTTTGCGCCGTTACCGTCGCGCCGGAACCGTAATACTCCAGAACAAACCGCGCCGTATGCCCTACCGCGTCCAGCAACTCAAACGGTGCGCTTTCCCCGCTCCCTGCCACCAGCCTAGGCGCAGCCTCTGTTGCAGCACTGACTCCTTCACGAATCGACAAGACGCTATGGGCCGCATCAAAACGATATACCGTCCTCTGTCCTCCTGGCGTATAGACCGCCACATCATTGCTGGCGGCTCCCAGGTTCACCTGAACCAGCCCGCCGCCAATGGTTACCTCTGCGCCGCTGACGCTCAACGTCCGTCCGATAGAGCCGTCTGCATAACGAAGGTTGGCGGTCTGCGCTGCGCCTGGAGTTACCACACCGCCTCCGGAAACAATTCCTCCGAAACCGCTGTTAGCCGCTGGCTGATGCACGCCCTGCAGCACCGAAGCATAGGTCGCCGTTCTAGTCTGTGGCGGCACCGGTGTCGGGGTCGGTGGCTGTGTTGGTACCCCAAAGCAGCGGAGCTTTGGCGCAGACTGTCCGGCGTTAAGATACCAGATCGTCATCATATCCCAGTCTTTAAAATTAGCGACATTTTTCATTTCGTCAGAGTCTAAGCCCTTGTATTGAGCATCATTATTATCCTGATCGCCAACTCCCTTGGGCTGGTTGGTGCCAGTCGCACTACGATCCCAGTAGCTGCTCGTGACTGTACTGAAGTTCCTCCCCACCAGGCCGCCGACATAATCATCGCCAGTAACGCTGCCGCTGGCGTAGCTATTCTCGACTGTACCATTGTTAGCCCCCACCAGCCCGCCGACATTGAGTTGTCCTTCCACTCTGCCGCTGGCGTAGCTGTTCGTGACTGTGCTGTTGTTGATGTTATATCCCACCAGACCGCCGACAGTATCTTGTCCATTCACACTGATGCTGGCATAGCTATTCTCGACTGTTCCTTGGTTCCACCCCACCAGCCCGCCGACACGTTTATCACCAGTAACGCTGCCGTAGGCATAGCTATTCTTGATTGTGCCGCTGGCGTTATACCCCACCAGCCCGCCAACATAATTTGCTGTCCCAATCACGCTGCCGCTGGCGTAGCTATTCTTGATTGTGCCGCTGGCGTTATACCCCGCCAGCCCGCCAACATAATAATTGCCAGCCACGTTGCCGCCGGCATAGCTAGTTGTGACCGTGCCGCTGTCGTTATACCCCGCCAGGCCGCCAACATAATAATTGCCAGTAACGCTGCCGCTGGCGTAGCTATTTGTAACTGTGCCGCTGGCGTTATACCCTACCAGGCCGCCGACATCATTTTTGCCAGTCAAGTTGACATTAAGCAGGCCGACGTTTGAAATCGTAGCCCCATTTGTATAGCCGAACAAACCCACACAACTCTCACTAGATCTATTAATAGCCAGATCAGAAATGGTATGCCCGCCGCCGTCGAAGCTGCCGGTGAATTTACCGCCACTGTAGCCGATGGGGTTAAAGCCAGCGCCGCCGTTCCAGCCGCTAGTGCCGCTGGCGTCGATGTTGTTGGCCAGCGTATAGTATTTGTCACGCATCCCGGCGTCCGAACCCATGCCCTGCAAGCCATAGATGTCGGTTATTTGATAGGCCTTTTCGCTGCTTGTTCCGTCGCCACTCAGCGCCCGCAGAAAGGAGCCGCCGGAAATGCGGAAATCCGTGGCGGAGAACGCCGGCAGAACCCGTTCCTGCCGCCAGTCGCCGCCCTTGAGATCGAATGTGCCCACATTGACCGCGCCTTCGGCAATGATCGTAGCCCCGGCGCTAACGGCAAAGCTTCCAGGGGCGGTTATATCGCCCAGATACAAGGGACCGGAGGTATTGAGCGTAACGTTCTGGCCCGTAAGCGTCACTGGGCCAATAAATTGATTGTTATTGCTCAGGTTAATATCGTATTTTGTCGCGGTCCCACTGTAAGTAGCACTCACCGTCGTCACGCCGCGTACTTCCAATGCTCCGCTCTGAGTCACAGAACCGTCGGCATGGATCGTCAGATTGCCGTTAACATGAGAAGTATTCAGTTTTAAGGATTTATTATTACTCAGAGAAACGTTGTTTCCGGTAAGAGAGACCGCATCGTTAAAATATGCATTGGTCAAAGTGATATCATTTGTTCCAGCGTTCAGCGTCGTTGTGCCATTTACAATTACCAGTCCAGTCTGAGCCACATCGCCGCCGGCATCGACAGCCAAGTTTCCGCTGACACTGGTTTGGCCCAACTTCAAAGCGCCGCTGCCTATGCTGACATTCTGGCCACGCAGCGATACCGCGCCTGAAAAGTTATTACTAATGTCAGTCAAATTGATGTCGTATAGTTGTCCTGCATCGCTTCTAGCATTGATTGTTGTAGCGCCATTCACCGACAAAGTTCCGTTCTGAGTCACAACGCCGCTAGAATTGACCGTCAGGTCGCCGCTGATAGTGGACGCTCCCAGCATCAGATTGTTAGCGCTAGCCAAGGTAGCTGTGCGCCCGATCAGACTTACGGAGCCGGTAAAACTATTTTTATCATTAAGGAAAACATAATCCAAAGCGATGGTATTGCCTTGCGCGTTTATCGTTGTCGCGCCTCCCACTGTTAAAACTTTGCTCTGAGTAACATCGCCGCCGGAGGTAATATTCAGGTTGCCACGAACGTTGGAAGCTCCCAGCTTCAAGGCGTTCAAGGCATTGAGCGTAACATTATTGCCTGTTATCGCTACGCTACCAACATCAACCGTGCCAGTACCGCTAATACTTCCAGTGCTATTCCCCGTCCCCGAAGTTAGCTTCAAACTACTACTGGCATTAGTGCTGCTAATGGCCGCATTGATGTTGATATTGTTATAGGCCGATAAGGTAAGGGTGTTGGACGAATTCCAGGTGATGCTGTCATTGATACTAATATCGCCAGTTCCACTACTATTTCCATTTACATAATCCCCATTGTCGTTGGAGGCACCGCTGTAGTCTTGTGTCGTCTCAATGATTACATTACTGCCTTCAAGCCAGCCGGAAACCACGCTTCCGGTTATATCGCCGCCGCTAGGGGCAACGGTGAAGTCCCATGGGTCCAACAGCCAATTGCCGGTTTTCCCCTTGTCGGCGGTGGTGTCTACTTTGGCCGTATCCGCCACGGTCAGCTTTTGCTTACCCGAGGTTTCCACCTTACCGCCGTCGCCGCTTTGGCTGCCGCCTTTAGCAGAAATCGTCCCGCCGAAGGTGCTATTTTTGTCAGACCAGACAACTACGGTGCCGCCGTTGCCGCTGGTACCGGCGTCAGCTTTAAGGGACGCTCCCGCGGCCACGTTGGTTTCCGTAGCCCGCTGCTCCGTGCCGCTGCCCTGGTAGTTGCCACCCGCGAGAATCGTGCCGCCGCCGGCATCGCCAGAGGCGTTGAGTACCGACGTATTGGTCAGGGACACCTTATCCCCCAGCACCTTCACGGTGCCGCCGGTTTGGCCCGCTTCCAGACCGGAAGCGTTGAGCGTGCCGCTGTTGACCACAGCTCCGTTCGCACCGCCTTCAAGACGAATGACGCCGTTTTTCGTGCTGACGCTTTTCGCTTCGATAACACCGCTGTTGTTGACCACCGTTCCCGCCAGAGCGTCGGCGGACTTGGCACTCATCACCACAAGCCCCCCGTCGGCCTGGATGAGTCCTTTATTGCTCGCCAGCGCCGCTACGGCAGCCTGGTCTACCGACATATGCAGCAGACCGTCGCCGGTAAAGTCGAGATTTACTTTGCTCCCCGCGGCCAGGGCGGCGGTTCCTTCCTTGGCGACAATGACCCCTTCGTTGACGGCGTTCGCCCCTAAGAGCGCTATGTAGCCTTTCGCGGCAGCAGACAGCTCGCCCTGGTTGACGACGCTTTTCGCGCTGTCGCCACTGAACTGATAGTTGCCGTTTAAAAAGTCTTTATCCGAAATCCCCAGCGTCGACGCCGCTAGGCCCCCTACGTTCACCTGCGCTCCTTTGGCGAAGAGCACGCCGTTAGGGTTGACCAAAAACACCTGGCCGTTGGCGGACAAGGTGCCGTAGATGGCGCTGGCGTTGTTGCCGGTGACGCGGTTCAAGGCGATGGCCGCAGCCCCGGGCTGATTAAAGCGCACCGTCTCCCCTTTGGCGATGTTAAAGCTGTTCCAGTTGATGATCGCCTTTTGGCTGGCCTGGTTGATCGTCGTGAGCGCTCCGCTCTGGCTGATCGTGGCGCTCCCCGCCGCAACCGTGCCGCCCTCCGGCGCAGCCAGCGCCGTACTGTACCCGCCCAACAGCAGCGCCCCTGCTAAAAATCCTGCGTATACCCTGCGCAGCGCGTCCCTGCGCCAATTCCGCTTCCACTTCCGTTGCATAAAACGGCCTCCTTCATCTATTAAAAACTAGCAGTACTGCTGTTTTCAAAACAAATACTCCATCTTTTACCATAACGAGTTGGATCGAAAAAAACAACCGACCTTCCGTAAAAGGGGAGTTTTGTTCGTAAACGGGAAGTTTTGGCGCAAAAAGAAGCACTAAACAATAGAATCGGAGAACCGGAGGGTACGCAGGAGAACGGAACACAGAGTAACAGAGAAAATCCAGAGGAAACAGAGAAAGAAATTTGAACAAGAGAACCGGAGTCGCGGGAGGGTACGATGGAGGATACACAAAAAAAAGAGCAGAGCCACGGATCAAGTCCGTTGCCCTGCTCTTCCTTCTATTCCAACCCCCGTAGCCCTCATGTGGGCCCTCCGGTTCTCACCGCGACTCTTGTTCAAAGCCTCGTTCTCTCTGGCATTTCCTCTGTTACTCAGTTACTCTGGGTACCGTTCTTATGTTTTTATGTTCTCTACGCCCGGCGCGCCAAGATGGTCGAAAGGTACGGTGCGCCAACGCGCTCTACTTCTTCCCACTCGCTGACCTTCTGATCCGGCAGACCGTAGTTGCTCACCAGAACGCCGCTAAATCCTGCGGTGCGCAGCTTGCCGATCAAGGAGGCTACGTTCTTATAGGCTTTCATCAAGACCACATTGTCCGCCGTGGCCAAGGTCTTGTCCAGCTCGCCCTCTTCCATGGTAGCCGGAATGATCGTCAGCACCGAAGTGCCTTCTGCAACCGGATACCCCAAATAATTGCTGATGCCGCAGAAAGCAGGAATGCCAGGAACATTTTCTACTTTATAGCCGGCTTCCTTCAATTCCTGGAATACGTACATATAGGTGCTATAAAACATGGGGTCGCCCAGGGTAAGAAATACTACTTTTTTCCCCTGCTCCATCAGCTCGCGCAGCACCTTGCGGTTTTCCTTCCAAGCTTCCTGCTGCACTTCGCTGCTGTTGACCATGGGGAAGACCATCTTGATAATCTGCGTTTCCGCCTTGATATAGCTCTGCGCAATAAACAGCGCCCGACTTTCTTCTTTTTTCTCGGACCGCGGCGCAATAATTACGTCCGCCTCCTGAATGCACTCAACCGCCCGAACGGTCAACAATTTCGGATCTCCAGGACCTACGCCAATGCCGATAAAACAACCTGCCATAATAAGAAAATCCTCCTTCATCTACCTGACGGAAGCGCTGATGTATTAGATCAGCGTCTCCTAATTTACAAAATACGAAATATGAAACAGAAAAGCTCTGCTATTTACTTTAAACATCTGCAACCATCAATCGAGCCCTCACTCTACTCCCTCTACTCCTGTTCAATAAAACCGTACCCCGCAGCCCTCATTCGAGCCCTCCGGTTTTCACCGTGACTCCTGTTCACTCTTCCTGTCCAGGCCCTGCATAAGCAGCGCCGCGCGTCCGTCGCTGTCCGCCACCACTTCGCCTTGTACACGGAAGACCTGCCGTAACAGCTCCGGCGTCACCACATCCCATGGAGGTCCCAGGGCCGCCAGACGACCGTCTTTGACGACAGCCACCCGTTTGGCGTAACGCAGAGCATGGTTGATTTCATGCAGCACCAGCACCACCGTCAGATTGTCTTCTTCGTTCAAACGCTGCAGAAGATCCAGCAACTCAAACTGATGGCACACATCCAAAAAGGTAGTCGGCTCATCCAACAGCAGCACCTGCGGCTGCTGCGCCAGCGCCAGCGCTAACCAAGCCCGCTGCCTCTCGCCGCCGGATAAAAGCCCGACCGGCCGTTTCGCCAGGTCCAAAAGACCGGTGCGTTCCAGCGCCCGCTCTACCGCTTCCTCGTCTTCGGCGCGGCTGCCCATGTACCAGGCGCGGTGCGGGTGACGCCCATAGGACACCAGCTCTCGCACGAGAATATCCGGCGGGGCTTGCGGCCCCTGGGGCACATACGCCAACACCTTGGCCATCGCCGAAGGCGCCAGGGAGTTCACCGCCTCCCCCTGCAGCCGGACGGACCCGGCAGAAGGAGTCAGCTGTCCTGTAAGCATTTTCAGCAGCGTGCTCTTCCCCGCTCCGTTGGGGCCGATAATGGCCAGCACATCTCCTGCGGGAACCTGCAGACTAAGATCTTCAATAATGTTGCGTCCTGCCGCGGAAAAAACCAGTTTTTCCGCTTCGAGCATATTCATGTCACAGTTCCTTTCGCAGAAGATAGAGGAAGAAGGGCGCTCCTAAGGCCGCCATCAGCACGCCTACCGGAAGCTCTAACGGCGCAAAAGCCGTTCTCGCGACGGTATCGCAAAAGGTCACCGTCGCCGCTCCTAACAGGCCTGCCGCCGGCAGCAAGAATCGATGGTCGCTGCCGATCAAAAGGCGCGCCGCATGCGGCACGATAAGTCCCACAAACCCCAGCAAACCGGCCACGCTGACCGCGCTGGCCGCCAATAGCGCCGCAAGAGCGATGAGCAACAGCCGCGTTTTTTCCACCGCCAAACCCAGGCTGCGCGCTACATCGTCACCCAGCTGCAGCAGGTTCAGACGCCCGGCCATAGCCATAGCTATCAAACCGCCAACCAGCGCATACGGCCAGACCATGTACACATGCGGCCATGTCCGCGCAGCCAGCCCCCCAGCCATCCATGCCAGAGCTCCGTGAACCCGGTCGCTGTAGAAAATCAAAAGGGAAGTAATACCTGCCCCGAAAAGAGCCGCTACGGCCACGCCGGCCAAAATCACCCGTCCTGGCCGCAAACCGCCGTTCCAGGCCAGCGCATAGACCAGCGCCGCTGCGCCGATGGCGCCCACAAAGGCGGCTGGCGTCAAAAGCGCCTCCGCCTGGGGAAACATCACTAAAATCAAGATGCCTGTCAGGCCCGCCCCTGCGGAAACGCCGATAATGTGCGGATCCGCCAAGCTGTTGCGCAGCACGCCTTGCAGCAACGTCCCCGCCAAAGCCAGATTCATTCCCACCGCCGCGCCGGTAAGCACCCTGGGCAAACGGATGTTGCGCACAATCTGGGCACTGCCGCCGTTTCCTTCACCCGTTAACGCCTGCCACACCTCCGGCAAAGAAAGCCCTGCCGCGCCTTTGACCGTGCCCAAAAGACAAGCTCCCGCCGCCAGCAGCGCAAAAAAGGCTAAGAGAGGCCATCGCCAGGCTCGCCTGGCCGCTGCATCAGGGCGCATGACCGTAAACCTCCGGGTATATCGTCTGCGCCAAGTGCAGCAAGGCGGCGTCATACTTCAAGCCCGGATGCACTTGAAACCATTCCGGCGGCAAAAAGAACAACTGCCCGCTTTTCACGGCCCGCAAAGACGACCAAGCTGGACTGGCCATGACGTCATCGCGCATGCGCTTTTCAATATCCTTGGTGCTACCCATGGAGGTGATTAAAATCATATCCGGGTCCTGCTGAACCAAGGTTTCCAAACTATAAGGGACAGCGGTCGCATCCGCCGCCACCCCTTGCGAACCAGCGGCTACGTTCTGCACCTTGAGCAAGTTCGCCATGTCGCCGGTCAGGCTATTAGGCAGCTCCACCGTTACCTGTTTGGCCGTAGCGTGGAGAATGACGATACGTTTGCTCGCCTGAGGCAGCTTTTTTTGCAGCGCTTCTTTTGCCGTCTCCAAGCGCGCCACTTCCGCTTGCGCCTTAGCCTCATCGCCGCTCAGCCTTCCTAGCAAACGAATGTTGCGCAGCAAATCCTCATAGCCTTTCATCCGCAGCAGCGCCACAGGCACGCCGGCATTTTGGAAAAGAGGAATTAAGTTTTCATGCATTCCCTGGAACCCCAGCACCAAATCCGGCGATAAGGCTAAGACCGCCTCACTGTTGATTTGGTACGCAAACCCAACCTCAGGCAAGGCTTTGGCGGCATCTGGAATATCCCCCAACCGCGATGCCGACCGTCCCACCGCTTGACCGCCCACCGCATAAAGCGGTTCTAGCAGCGACGGTGTCAGTACGACGATACGAGTCGGCTTTTTCGCCAACGCCAGCGTCCGCCCGGTATCATCTTGAAAGGAAAAGCTGTTTTCCTTTGATGCCGCAGGCGCTGCGGGAGATGACCCGCAGCCAGCCATGAATACCAGCAACGCCAACAGCAGCGCTGGCAGAACGAAACTTCTTACTTTCACCAAAGTACTTCCTTTCTAAAACAAGCTTGGCCGGGAACGAAGGGGAATACGGGAATTGAACAGGAGTAGAGGGAGTAAATGGAGGGTATGCAATAGAAAACAGGATACAAGTTTTAAGACCCAAAAGATTGCCGCGTCGCTCCGCTTCTCGCAACGACATCTCTATTTCCTCTATCTATTCCTTCCTATTCGAGCCCTCACTCTACTCACTCTACTCCTGTTGAAACATCGCACCCCGTGACTCCGATTCTCTTGTTCAAACTCGCTTTTAAAACAAAAAATCCCGGCACCGCCGGGTTGATGAATCCTAGACTGCTTTCGGGCAGGCGAACCGCTGGCCAGCGGAACACGCATGCTGTCTGCAATCCCCTCCCCATCGCTCGTAGGTACTGACGGTGACTGTCAAACAGGCAGTTCTCCTGGCTCTGGTTCTTCGCTCGTCCGGCCTTCCCAGGAAATTCCCAGTGGCGTCTACGGACTTGCTCCCCATTACAGTGGCGGGACCGCGTCGGCATCACACCGAACTTCCCTATTAAGCCCCTTAGGGACACCTGCTCCACTTATTTATATTTTCTTATCCCAACTATAACAAAGGAGCCTGCCGCCGTCAAGAAAGAAAGGCAAGACGGCAACAAGCTCGTAAGAAATCACTAGTTTACGCTATATTCCGGTTCTACTCCTTCGAACCCTCACGTGACTCCGGTTCTCCTGTTCAATCCCTGTTGACGCCATGCCAACCACAAGGCTCCGGAGAGGATCAAGGCGGTTACTCCAATCACACCCGCCCAGCCGGCGCTGGCCAGAAAGATACCGCTCCCTGTGCCAATCACACTGGCCCCAACATAGTAGAAGAACAAGTACAACGAGGCCGCCTGCGCCTTATCGCCGCGGCACAAGCGTCCCACCCAACCGCTGGCCGTCGCATGGGTGGTAAAAAAGCCGCATGTAAAGAGTCCCAAGCCGCCGAGCTTACATAGCAGTGGCGTTCCTAAAGAAAGCAGCGCGCCTCCCAGCATCATCAACAGCCCTGCCACCAGCACCGCTCCCGGGCCGCGCCTGTCTACCTGACCGCCGGAAACCATGGAGCTCACTGTCCCCAGCAAATATAACAGAAATACAGCGCCCACTTGACTCTGACTAAAAGAATACGGCGCCGCCAACAATATATAGCCGATATAGTTGTACAAAGCTACAAACGAGCCTAGCGCTACAAAGCCAACGATATATAGAGGAAGAATGCCCGGCGTTTTTAACAAGGAGGGTAGCGCGGCCATCAGACCGGCCTGCTTTACCGCGGTACTGCGGCGGCTTTGCGCCTTCGGCAGCAGCCAAAAGAAACAAATCGCCAAGAGCAGACAGAACCCGCCCATCACTAAAAGCGCCGTCCGCCAAGACATAAAGTCCGAGAGAAGGCTTACCAAAAGACGTCCGCCCAAACCGCCGATCGACGTACCGGCAATATAAATCCCCATCGCCAAGCCCACGCCGGACGGCTCAAATTCTTCATTCACATAGGCCATGGCCGCCGCGGGAAATGCCGCCATCAGCATCCCCTGCAACGCCCGACAGACCAACAGTAGCTCAAAATTCGGGCTGCAGCCGGACGCAATAGCCAAGAGCGACGCGCCCAACATCGCCGCCAGCATAGTTGGTTTGCGTTGCAACCGGTTAAACACCGCCGCCAGCGGTAAAAGCGCCAGCGCCATAGCGCCAGTCGTCAAAGATACCGATAAACTAACCACCGACGGCGACAACGCAAAGTCCTTTGTCAGCGCTGGTAAAAGCGGCTGCGTCACGTACAAAAGGGCAAACTCCACAAAGCTTCCCATAAACAGCGCCGCCAAGGCGCGCCAATACTTACTATTTCCTCGTTCCAAGCCCACAAGCTCCGCCTCCAAAATACGTTCCTTTCTTTTATCTTACTCCTAACAATTCTTTGCGTCCAATGCATCGTTTTTATTATTTTGATGCATTTTAATTATGTATTTCTGGAAAAGCGATCAGAAAAGCAGTATGCTGGGAGTAGAAGGAATAAATTTCAAACAGGAGTAGAGTGAGTAAAGGGAGGACACGATGGAGAAGTCCCTCATGCGCACCCTCTCGCGACTCCGGTTCTCTTGTTCACCGTTATTATATTTATGTTTTAGAAAGGAAGATGACCTTGGATTTGCAGCAGCTCTATGCGTTTCGCACCATTGCCTCGCTGGGCCACATGACCCAAGCCGCCAGCCAGTTGGCGCTTTCCCAGCCAGCCTTGAGCCGTTCCCTAGCCCGTTTAGAGGATGAACTAGGGTTTCCTCTATTCCACCGCTGCCATAAACGCCTGGAGCTAACGCGCAGCGGACGTATTTTTCTCGACAACTTGGATCAAGGCCTGCAATGCATTGAAGCTGGACGCCAGCAAGCGCTGGACCTCATTCATCCGGAACGTGGCAGCGTTAGTCTTTCTTTTTTGCATTCCCAAGGCACCCATCTTGTGCCGGAGCTGCTGCAGCAGTTCCGCCGCCTGCATCCGCAGGTGCATTTCCGGCTTTACCAAAACAGCACCGCCGCTCTTTTAGAACAGCTCCATAGCGGAGGCACGGATTTATGCCTTTGTTCTTTTACTACGCCGCCATCTTATTTGGCGTGGCGACCGCTTTTTGAAGAAGACATTTTTATCGCCGTTCATCGTGAACATCCTCTGGCGCAACAGGAAAGCTTATCCTTACAGGACATTGCCGCAGAACCGCTGATTACCTTCAAGCCCAACTACGGCCTGCGCCTGTTAGCGGATCGCTTGCTGCAACAAGCTGGCGTCCAGCCGGAAATCACCTTTGAAGGCGAAGAAATCATGACCGTCGCCGGTCTGGTAGAAGCCCGCCTGGGCGTAGCCCTCATTCCTCATTTAGCCGGTCTGGAACATCTGCATCTAGCCTTCCTGCCGGTCAAGGACACGCCCTGCCGCCGCACCATCGGCCTCGCGTGGCACAAAGAACGCTATCTGTCGCCGGCAGCTCTCAAGTTCCGAGACTTCGTGCTGGAACAGCGCATAACCCGAGAAGAAGAAGTACCAAAATTATAAGGAGCCGCCGCTTTAATAAACGCTCCGACGACGGCGCTGAACGCGCCTGACGGTACGTGATGTACGCCATGGAAGGCAAGTATCCGGTCTCCGCTGAAAATCTACGGATTGCATAGAAACCGAAGTCTTTTAGGGGGCGAACCCGAAAGAAAGCCTCAGCATAGCAGCGCTATGCTGAGGCTTTCTGACAAAGTCTATCGAAAAAAGATTGATTTATCGAGAGATGCACATAAAGCAGCGGCGCCTTACTAGAAGGCCCCTGCAGTAAAGACCAAGCGTGCGCCCAAACCGAACAGGCAGAACGCCAGCAAAGACAGAATAGCCTTTGACTTCACTTTCAGGGACATTTTCGCCCCCAATTGCGCTCCCAATACCGCGCCGACGCCAATCATCAAGGCTTCCTTAATCAGAATGTTATGCAGCAAGAAATGCGAAAACACGCCGACCATGGAAGAAATCGCCAGCACAAAATGCGAGGTTGCCGTCGCAATATGCGCCGGGAACGCCAGCAAGTAGACCATGGCCGGCACATGGATAATGCCGCCGCCAATGCCTAGAATGCTGGATAAAAAGCCTACGCACAAACTAAGAAGCACGCCAGCGGTACGATTGTAATTCTTAGGCACTTCCGTCCCCTTATTGGGCGCTCCTTTAGAATGGTTGCGCCAAAACATCAGCGCCGCCATAACCATCAAGGTCGCGCCAAAGAACACCTTAAATTCCGCTTCCGGAATGTACTTTACCGCGTAGCTGCCGAAAAACGCCCCCGGCAGCGTAGCCAAGGCAAAACGAATACCGGCGTCATAGTACACCTTCTTTTGCCGCATATACGCCACCGTACCGGAAATCGCATTAAAAAATACCACAACCAGCGATGTACCCACCGCTAAATTGGGCTCCCAATGAAATACCAAAATGAAGAGGGGCACCAAAATCAGGCCGCCGCCAATACCTACGAGCGTACCGAATGCAGCCACCGCCACCCCTAGAATTAAATATCCTAGCAGTTCCATCGTAATTCCTCCCGCTTTTTTCTTCTCTTTTGCAGTATACCGCAGCTTTTGATAGAATAAAAATATATATTTTTGATTTATATATAGTTTATAACTATATGGAGGTTTCAATGGAACTTCGTCAATTGGAGTATTTTCAGCAAGTCTGCCGTCTGGGCAGTGTCAGCCGCGCCGCCGCGCAGCTGCACGTAGCGCAGCCTTCGGTCAGTATTGCCCTGCAAAAATTGGAGGAAGAACTGGGAGTCCCTCTCTTTGACCGCAAACAACGGCGTCTCCGCCTCACCCAAGCCGGGGAGCGCATGCTGCAGCACGCCGAAGCTATGCTGCGCTGCCGCAATAACGCCCAAGAAGAAATGAAGGACTACGAAGCGTCCCGCAAAGGCCGCATTCAGCTAGGCATTACGCCGGTCATCGGCGCTTTTGTCTTTCCGCGCCTTTTCGCCGCCTTTCATGCAGCACATCCGGATATCGAGCTGCAGTGCACCGAGACGGGCAGCCTCGCTACGCGCCGCAAGCTTCTGGAAGACGAGCTTGACTTAGGACTGCTGATCATCTCTGATGCGCCGCCCGGCCTGGCTCTGCGTCCCTTGGCGGAAAGCGCCATCCATGTCTGCCTCTCTCCGGCGCACCCTCTGGCTTCCGCCCGGTCCCTTTCGTTGCCGCAGCTGGCCAAAGAGCCATTTCTGCTCTTTCAAGAAGACACCTATATGCGCCAGCTCATCTTAGAAGAGTGCGCCCGCCATGGATTTACGCCGCATATCCGTTTTTCTTCGCGGCAAATCGAAACCATTCTTAGCCTGGTGGAGCAAAATGCAGGCGTCGGCTTTCTGCCCGCCGATATTACTCGCAAGCACCCCCGCATCGTCAGTCTTCCCTTGACGCCGCCCCTCTCCATCCAAGCCGGCTTCGCCTGGAACGAAGAACGCTATCTGTCCCAAGCCTGCCATGTGCTGTTGGATTTCTGCGAAAAGAACAAAAAAGAAATTTGAACAAGAGAATCGGCGACGGTGCTGGATGCACCTGACGGTACGTGAGGTATCTAATTCCGAATGCGCTATGGAAGGCATAACAACCGACATCTTCTGAGGGTATGACGGAGAGCTAAAACACTACAGCGAAACTGAATCCCTCCGCCGCTGTGGCGGCGCCTCCCTTTGACAAGGGAGGCGTCCCCCTTGCTAAAGGGGGATGGCCCGCAGGGCCAGGGGGATTTTTTACAGTACTTTAATTTTCTAGGTATCCTAAATCAAAAACCAGGCAACCGCCTAGTACGCGTTTGCCTGGTTTTTTCTAACTGCTTTTATTTCAAAATCATCATTTCCGTGGCTTTAACCAACGCCGTCACTTCATCGCCAACTTTGAGCCCCAAGTCATCTACAGAGTCGTTCGTAACAACAGCCACTAGCTCTTCCCCTTTGAAATCCATGACCACTTTAGCCACCACGCCGCCGCGAACAATTTCCTTGACCGTAGCTCCCAGTTTATTTCTGCCGCTGATTTTCATACAAATCGCCTCCTGCTGAAGATAAGCCTGCTAATCATGCGCATTACACACCAAGCTTTCTTTGCAGAGATTCTCTTTGCATCCTCCATTTCCTGCGTCTAAAAACAAACAAAACTGTTCATCTTACCGACACTTCTATGCCGGCTTTTTTTAGTTCCCGCGCCCACAGCCCGTCACCGTCAATGAGCCGACCGGAAAAAGTTCCGTCATAAATCCGCCCGCAGCCGCAGCTAGGCGAACGAGCTTTAAGCACCGCCTTGCGGCAGCCTGCTAGAATGGCGATTTGCGTGGCAATCTCCGCGCCTTTTTGAAAGGGCTCCGTCAAATCAACGCCTGCCGCCGTTACTACGCGGCCCTCTTTGATTTCCGCCGCTTGCCGAGGCGCCGGCAAGCCTCCCAGCATCTCCGGGCAAAGAGGCAGCGCTTTTCCTTGACGCACCGCTTCCACTACATCCGGCGCTTCTTGGGCCGTTCCGTCATACCGGCAGATTATGCCTGCCAAGCAGGCGCTCACCACTTCCATTATACTTCCTCCACCAATTCAGCATAAGTCCGACGTTTCCGTCGCGGATAAAGCGCTTTGCCGCCCTCCGCATAGCCCAAAGCAAGAAGCATTACCACTTCCTCATCCTCATCCAAGGCAAAGCCTTCCTTAATTCCCGCAAAATCAATGCCCGACATGAAGTGGCCCTCTACGCCAAAACATCGCGCCGCGTATGCCAGCGACATCGCCAAAAGCGCTGCATTGCTCTCAGCAAATTTGATGCGCCGCTCCGGCGTAGCGCCGTAAAGCGCTTCCGCCATGGCCAGATATGGTTTCACGGCCTCCGCTCCGCCCAGCATGACTGCCAGCTCTTCCCAGGCCGGATTGTCGCCTTGCCATGCGCCGCGATCCCCAATAATAATCAACGTTACCGGCGCTTCCAAGACTTTGGGCTGCTGCTGCGCCAGCTGCCACAGTCGTTGCCTTCCCTCCGCGCTGCGCACGGCGATAAGCCGCCAAGGCTGCAAATTAAAGGCCGACGGCGCCAGCGACGCCAATTCCACAATCTGCCGAAAAAGCTCCGGTGTCAATGGCTGCGCCGCATCAAAGAAATTCACGGAGCGCCGCTCTTCCATCAGCCGCTTGCAATCCGTCATATCCAAGGCCCCCTTATTATTGTAATGATGGTTTCATTGTACACGGATTCTTCTGGTTTTCAAAGCCATGCTTGATGGGAGCCACTTTATTTTTATAATCCGGTTTCTTTCTATGTACAAACGGTCATTCTGTCGGTACAATAAAACAAATTAAAACTACCAGGAGGAACTTTATGTCCGCAGAAGAACTTGATTTGCTCTTTTGGAACCTGCTGCCGGCGGTAATTCTAGGCGCTGCTTACGCCATCTGGAAGTTTTGGACCCATCACCAAACAAAAGCAGCCAAAGCCGCCGCTCGTTTAGCGATCAAAGAAAAACGAAAAAGAAATGCGCAAACACCGAAAAAATCTAATCCTCGCCACGGACGAAATTAAAACGACTAAAAAGCGCCCCCTGCCTAACGGCAGAGGGCGCTTTCCTGTTTCTCTTATACTTTGAAGCGGCTGACCGCCACTTGCAGTTCTTCCGCCAAATGAGCCAAGGATCGGCTGGAAGAAGCAATCTCTTCCATGGACGCCGCCTGTTCTTCGGTGGCCGCCGCCACGGTCTGGGTCTGGTCCGCCGTACCACGGCTGACGGTTTGCATATCCTCCACGGCGTGAACGATACGGCCGCTGCCGTTTACCGTCTGCTCAATGGCTGTCGTAATGGCCGCCACTTCTTCGTTGGCTTTACGAATCAAGCTGACGATTTCTTCAAAGGCCGCGCCGGCCTGTCCGGCGACAACGGTGCCTTCTTTCACCTCGGCGGTGCCCTTGTTCATGGCTTCTACCGCGCGCCCTGTCTCGCCTTGAATTTCGCCAATGAGAGAAGCAATGCGTCCAGCGGCTTCCTGGCTTTGCTCCGCCAGCTTGCGCACTTCGTCCGCCACCACCGCAAAGCCGCGGCCTTGTTCGCCCGCCCTGGCAGCCTCGATGGCCGCATTCAAGGCCAAGAGGTTGGTCTGCCCGGCAATGCCGCTAATGGTATCCACAATCTGGCCGATTTCCTGGGAACGCTCGCCCAGCTTGGCCACAACCTGCGCCGAATGGGTTACCGTCGTATCGAGAGCCTGCATCTGGCGAATGGCTTTGCCGATGGCTTCGCCGCCGCTTTCCGCCGCTTGGGAGGTTTTTGCCACTGATTTTTGCACTTCGCTGGCCCGCTTTGAGGCCCCGGCCAGTTCTTTCGCCAACGCATCCACTTCGGTTGTGGCTTCCCGCGCTACCGTCAGCTGTCGATCCGCACCGCCAGCCACTTCGGTTACGCTTCCGGCTACCTGCTGCACCGCATGAGCCGCCTGCTCGGCACTGGCTGTCAGCTCTTCACTGGCCGCCGCTACCTGCTGGGACTCGCGCTGCACTTGTACCACCAAATCACGCAGCTTGCCGCTCATATCGGCAAAGCTGCCTGCTAATTGCCCCAGTTCGTCCTGCGACTGCACCGCCACTTCCTGGCTGCGCAGATCTCCTGCGGCAATATGCTCCGCCGCATCACGCAAGGTGAGTATGGGCGCAACAAAGCGTTTGCTGATCACCGCCGCCACGCCAACCGCCAAGAGCAGGCAAAAGATGCTCAAGCCCAGCATAACGTATGTCAGGTGACGCACTTCGGCCGTAGCTTCATCTACGGGCGCCGTAATCATCAGCATCCACTTCTGACCGCCTGCCAGATCAATCGGCTGATATACGGCCATCCGGGTTACGCCATCCACAAAGGTATATTCACCACGAACGCCATCGTTTTTCTCCATGGCGTTTTTAAACAATTGGATCATCCGATCGTCTAGCGTATTCGCTGGCAGTTTAAGCTCCGGGTTGATTTCCTTTTTGGCCACATTCAGCTTGCCCGCCAGTTCCGGCCGCTTGGGATGCGCCAGAACCATGCCGCTGTCGTCCGCCAAAAAAGCATAACCACTTTCTTTAAACTTAACTTTTTGCAACATCGTTTGTAATTTTTCCAAAGGCAAGGTGCCTCCGAGCATGCCTTTCAGCTGCCCTTTTCGATCAAACACAGGCACAGCAATAATTACAGAGGCTTTGTTGGTTGAACCGGATATGACTACTTCTGAAACACAAGGCTTTTGGGTAGCCAGCAGTTTTTTGAAATACTCCCTCGTGGCTGTATTCGTTGTCGCCGTACCATTAGAGCGAATCCCAACGCCATTCTTAGCTACATAATTGATATTCTCAAAGATACCAATTCGTTTTTGATTTTCCGCCAACACCGGCGCTATCATCGCCGTATCGCTACTATCACGAAGCAGATCCACGCTAGCTAAATCTTCTAAGCGCAAAATCGCCTCTTCCGTAAAAAACTGCGTCTGCATTCCGTACTGTTCCGCCAACGCAAAGGCGGTTTCATCCACACTTTCCGACAGGGCGCTTTTAGCCTGCCAATAACTCGCCAGCCCCAAAATAAGTATTGTTACAACGACAAGCCCTGCCAGCGCTACCGTTAATCGAGTCTGAATCCGAGTATTAACGCCGTTCATAGTGCCCCTCCTTACAGTTCTTTTTCCTATGCAAAAAGTATTTCCATCCCATATGTTTATATTTTACATGAATTCCCATTAGGTTTCAAAACTTCCTGGCTACACAACACGTTCTGTTTTTGATTCGCAACTCCCTGCCTGGCTATGTTAAATTTTACAAAATAAAAAGTCTTCGCACAGCAACTCCAACTTGCTGTGCGAAGACTTGGGAGAACAATATAGATTCAATTATACTTTGAAACGGCTGACCGCCACTTGCAGTTCTTCCGCCAACAGGGCCAAGGAACGGCTGGAAGAAGCAATTTCTTCCATAGAGGCTGCCTGCTCTTCGGTGGCTGCTGCCACCGTTTGGGTCTGCTCCGCCGTATCGCGGCTGACGTTTTGCATATCGTCCACGGCGTGAACGATACGGCCGCTGCCGCTGACGGTCTGCTCGATGGCTGTCGTAATGGCCGCCACTTCTTCGTTGGCTTTACGAATCAAGCCGACAATTTCTTCAAAGGCCGCGCCGGCCTGGCCAGCGACAACAGTACCTTCTTTCACCTCGGCCGTACCCTTATTCATGGCTTCTACAGCACGCCCTGTCTCGCCTTGAATCTCGCCAATAAGAGAGGCAATACGTCCGGCGGCTTCCTGGCTTTGCTCCGCCAGCTTGCGCACTTCGTCCGCTACTACCGCAAAGCCACGGCCTTGCTCGCCCGCCCGTGCAGCCTCGATGGCTGCGTTCAAGGCCAACAGGTTGGTCTGTCCGGCAATACCGCTGATGGTATCCACAATCTGGCCGATTTCCTGGGAACGTTCACCCAGCTTGGCCACAACCTGCGCCGAATGGGTTACCGTCGTATCGAGCGCCTGCATCTGGCGAATCGCTTTGCCGATGGCTTCGCCGCCGCTTTCCGCCGCTTGGGAGGTTTTTGCCACTGATTTTTGCACTTCGCTGGCCCGCTTTGAGGCCCCGGCCAGTTCTTTCGCCAAAACGTCCACTTCGGTTGTGGCTTCTCGCGCCACCGACAGCTGTCGATCCGCACCGCCAGCCACTTCGGTCACGCTTCCAGCTACCTGCTGCACCGCATGAGCCGCCTGCTCGGCGCTGGCTGTCAGCTCTTCACTGGCCGCCGCTACCTGCTGGGATTCGCGCTGCACCTGCACCACCAAATCGCGCAGCTTGCCGCTCATATCGGCAAAGCTGCCTGCTAATTGCCCCAGTTCGTCCTGCGACTGCACCGCCACTTCCTGGCTGCGCAGATCCCCTGCTGCAATATGCTCCGCCGCATCACGCAAGGTGAGTATGGGCGCTACAAAGCGCTTGCTGATCACTGCGGCGATTCCGATCGCTAACAGCAAACAGAATACGCTGAGCCCCAGCATAATATACGTCAGATGCCGCACTTCCGCGTTAGCTTCGTCCAATGGAGCCGTGATCATGATCATCCACCGTTGGCCACCGGCCAACTCTATGGGTTGATAGATAGCCATTCGCGTTATGCCGTCTACAAACGTATAATCGCCGCGTACGCCATCATTTTTCTCCAATGCGGTTTTAAACAATTGAATCATTCGATCATCCAACGTGCTAGACGGCAGCTTGAGTTCCGGGTTAACCTCTTTTTTAGCCACATTCAGCTTACCAGCCAATTCCGGCCGTTTGGGATGCGCCAGAACCATGCCGGAATCATCCGCCAGAAACGCATAGCCTGTATCTTTAAATTTAACCTGCTTTAATACCTCATTCAATTTTTCTAAGGACATAGTCCCTGCTAAAACCGCTTTCAGACCGCCATCTTTATTAAAGACCGGCACAGCAATCACTACCGATAGCTTGCCCGTAGAGCGGGAAACGATCATATCCGAAACATAGGATTTTTTAGTTTCCAACACCTTTTTAAAATATGGCCGATCCCCCAAAGAATCCGGTTTACCGTCCATGCGCAGGGAAGAACCGTCCGGTCGCACATAGCTGAGCATTTCAAACAATTTTAGGCGCTTATCGGTTTCCGCTAAAGAAGCGATTAACGCAGCATTGTCCTCACTCTCACGCATGCGTTGAATACTTGCCAAGTCCTCCAAACGAAGAATGGCTTCTTTAGTGAACATTTCCGTTTGCAGCGCATAATAATCCGCCAAAGCGTACCCCGTTTCATCCACGCTATCGGAAAGCGCCCCTTTCGCCTGCCAATAACTGGCTACCCCCAGTAAAAGCAGAGCCACTATGACCAATCCCGCCAGAGCCAGAGTCAAACGTGTTTGAATGCTATTGCTGCTGATTTTCATATAATCTCCTTCTGAAGCGCTTACCGCGCTCCTTCATTATTATTCTTCCCATATTTTCCCTTTTGGAGGAAATATTCTTTCTATTTAATTTTATCATATTTACGCCTATCCCTACTAGTCCTCAAGTCCTCTTCTATAGGCTAACTTTGTCACGTTGTGCCACATATTCCAGTCTTTGTCCAACAAAGCAGACAAGAATCTTGCTATGGTGAACAGCTCTCAAAGTAACAGAGAAAATCTTGCTACCAGAAGTCAATCGAAAAGTGACGGCAAGAATCGAAGGATGCTGCAGAGTGCGCTAACGCACACTAGTAAAACAAAATAGCCCGCACCATAACGGTACGGGCTTAAAGGCATATCGGTTTAGCGTCCTCGCGCCAACTGCTCCAGTTTGGCGATACGATCACCTGTCGCTGGGTGGGTGGAAAAGAGACTCATAAACCATTGGCCGCCGCCGGCAAAAGGATTGATGATAAACATATGCGCCGTAGAAGGGCTGGCTTCCGGCAGCGTTCTATGCTGGGCATAATATTCGATTTTGCGCAGCGCTTCCGCCAACGCCAGCGGATTGCCGCAGAATTCAGCGCCTTTCGCGTCGGCCCCGTACTCCCGGGTCCGGCTGATGGCCAGCTGAATAATAGTCGCCGCCAAGGGGGCCAAAAAGATCATGAACAGAGAACCGACCAACCCGCCAGCGCCTTCCTCGTCATCGCTGCGGCCCAGCCCTCCCATGATAGCGCCCCATTGAGCAATGTTGGCGATCATGGTAATCGTTCCGGCAATACCGGCGACAATGGTGCTGATTAAGGTGTCTCGATTCTTAATGTGCGCCAGTTCGTGGGCTAAGACGCCTTCCAGCTCTTCCGTACTCAGCGCCTGCATAATCCCGGTTGTTACGGCCACCACGCCATGCTCAGGGTCACGGCCTGTAGCAAAAGCGTTGGGCACTGCTTCGTTGATAATATACACTTTCGGCATCGGCATCTGCGCCGCCTGGGCCAATTTGGACACGGAATGAACCAAGCCGGGCGCTTCCTGCATAGTCACCGGCTCCGCGCTGTACATCTTCAGCACAATCTTATCGCTATACCAGTAGCTGAAAAAGTTCATGCCCATAGAAATCAGAAACATCAGCATCATGCCGCCATTGCCGCCGATGGCTTTGCCCATGAACATCAGAATTCCAGTCAATGCCGCCATTAAAAGAGTGGTTTTAAACATATCCAATCAACGCTCCTTTTTCATCATTTAAGAGACTACAAAGTCCTTTATTGCTTCCGTTTATTTCAGCTCTTCTTTTTTCACTGCCACCGGCGCCGTCTGCGTCCGCCGCAAATAATGCATGCCAAAAGCGCTGCCGAATACAACCGCCATGAGCGCAAAGAAGACGCCATGCTCCATTTCGTAGCCAGCCGAGGAAGCCATCATTTTAGCGCCGATTACGCCAATCAAGACATACGCCGTACCTTCCAGCTCCGGATAACGGTCAATAAGGGTAATGAAGAACTGCGCTACGCCGCGCATCATCAAGACACCCAAAATACCTCCCAAGTAGAGCACCCAAACCTGATCGCTGACGCCGAAAGCCGCCAGCACGCTGTCAACAGAAAAGGCGATATCCATAACCTCTACCGCCACGACGGTACGCCAAAAACCAAACCCCTCGCAGCCATCTGTATTGGCGGTTTCATCTTGCTTGTGTTTCTTCCAAAAAAACGCTCCTGCCAAATATAGCAAGTACATCGCACCGATGAGTTTCACCCACCAAATTTTGATGAGTACCGTCCCCAAGGCAATCGCCACAAAGCGAAAAGCGTACGAGCCAAGTATACCATAAAAGAGAGCTTTTTTGCGCTGCTCTTCCGGCAAGTGCTTGACCATCATTGCCAACACTAACGCATTATCCGCCGACAACAACCCTTCTAATAAAACCAATGTCCCGATAATGCCCCAGTTAACAGGATTTGTAAGGGCTTGCAACAAGGCATCCATTGAAAATAGCATGCCTACACTTTGCCATACTGCTTCCATCGCGCAATAGCTCCTTTCTGAATTTCTACAAATAGAATACCATGTAGTTTTCAAAACTACAAGTATTTTTTATTAAAACCATGTTAATTGTTTTTAAAAAGTACCTACCTCCGTCTATATACGCGTTGACTCCTTGTTTTGAAAACCATATACTAAAAGATATAGAGCACGATGGAGGATACCGCTATGCAAACCTTACATGAACGCCTTACGCGCTTACTGGAATGCCCAGAGGCAACTTCTCAGTCTTTGCCGGATTTAGGGCTATATATGGACCAGCTTCTATCCTTGGTCAACCGTCAAGCTGCCAGCAACGATGACCTATTAACGCGCACCATGGTCAATAATTACACCAAGGATGGCGTTTTAGCCCGCAGCCAGCAAAAAAAATACCATCGCTACCATATTTTGCTGCTCCTGCTGCTGAGCAAGCTCAAGCAAGTCCTTTCCATCCAGGAAATCAAAGCTCTTTTCAACCCTGTTCTGCGCAATATTGATTCCCCCCATGATGACATTCTTCCCTTGGAAGAAGTCTACGATCTTTTCACCGAGTTGAAAGCCGTCGAATTGCAGGCTTTCTGCGAGGAAGCCCAAGCCAGCAGTCTGCGCCTGACGGAACGGCTGACGCATATTGACGATGACGAATCGAAAGCGGCTCTAGAACGTTTTTTAACGGTGCTCCTTTTAGCCGCCCAGGCGGAATTTGCCCGCCGCGCCGCTAAAGAACTGATTGCTGACTATTTCATGGAGAAACCGAAAAGCGGAGTTGAACAGGAATAAAGGGAGTAGCTGGAGGGCTCGACGGAGGTCAGACTGAACAAGAGAATCGGCGACGGCGCTGGATGCGCCTGACGGTACGTGAGGTACCTAATGCCGACGATGCCAAGGATGGCATAATCGCCGGTCTCCGTTGAAAATTCATGGATGGCATGGCAACCGACATCCATAAATGGGTACACAGGAGAAGAAGAAAGCACGATATTTAATCTTGAAAACTCTTTTCGCGTCTTTCGTGTATTTCGCGGTTATTTTATAAATTGGGCATATAAAAGGCGCTTGCAGCCAAATCACTGCAAGCGCCTTTTTCATGTTCCCTGCAAAACTTACCGGAAAATGTTCACAACTCGGGACACGGTATCCACTGTATCGTTAACCGAGGAATTGCCGCCATTGCCGCCGGAACCGCCGCTAACCAGACTGCCGGCGTTAACACTGTCGCTGCCCGGATATACGCGCAACGTTCCTTTGATCGACTGTGTATGCAAGGAACCTCCAAAGGAGTACACCTTGTCTACTGTACGCTTGCTGCCCCCCGCAGCTACGGTCAGCTTGCCATCCTTTACATTCAACACCAGCGGTGTGCTTTTCGCAATACTTACATTAATAAGTCCTTTATTGCGCAAAGACACGCTCAACATGTGTGTTGTAAGATTGTCGCCATTATAAGCGCCGCTGACAACCACTTGCAGCTCTTCCTTGCCATTGTCAGTCTCAATATCCACACGCAGGACAGCGCCACCGCCCCAAATATTAGTAAGCTGGGTCAGCTCCAAACGTGCTTCGCCAGGCTCGTCCATAAAGTTATAGTCAAAAATATTCACATTGTTATCCGCTTGAATCTCCACGGTCTGCAACGGTTCTACCACCGGCGCCGCCGACGCCACACTGCCCGCTAACAATAACGCAAACATCAAAAAGACTAATTTTTTCTTCACCTTACCGCCTCCTTTTGTTATATGAGCTTATTATACTTGTCAAAAACAATTTTTATTTTACATTTACTTCCTTATTATTACAATAGGCCGAAAGACGGGTTTCTTGCTACCCTATCCTTCGGCCTAAGTGCTATTTATTTTATTGTTTACTAACCGTGAATCAACGTTGGCAGACAGCGTACACAAACCCACGTGCTTTCGCCTTTATACTTCATGGGCAGCAACGGCCGCTCTTGCTCCGAAATATCACACAGTGAACATTGCATCAAATGATGAAACTCCGGACGTTGAGCAACGTCTTTTTTGTGTTCCTGCACCGCTTCTTCATCAAAAGCAACAGCTTCTCGCTCCTCTAGCGTTAAAGCGCCTGTAGGACAGGCGCCGATGCAAAAACCAGCTCCGTCGCAAAGCTCGTCCCGTAATACCTTGGCTTTGCCGTTCACCACTTCGATTGCCGCTTCGGCGCAGGGCGACACGCAGCGCCCGCATCCATTGCACAAAGCTTCATCAATCCGAATAATTTTCCGTTTAGCCATCGTTATAGCCTCCTTTGAATAGCAGCAAATCTTTTTTGCAGCAGGAAAAGTCTTTTTATATATCGAAATCCTCATGTAACGTTAACAGAATTATCAATCTTATTTTGTTGGCATCTTTTAAACAACGCCCAGCCATTTCCACAAGAGGAGGAATGACTCATGAATCTCTTCGATTCCCAAGCAGCCTCCGCTTTGCGTAAAGCCGCCTTTCACTGCGGCTTAAATTACACGGATATACAATCGTTATCCACCGACTTACGACTCTGCCTGCATCATTGCACCCAGCATTTAACGCAATTACTGCTTTATGATGTCTCTAGGCCTCTGCCCTTGGCGGCTGCGTTGCCCTTAGCCTTCGGCTACGCTTTTACCAGAGGCATCGAAGGAGCGCTCCTATGGCAAGCAGATCGCCTGGACGACCTTGAGCCGCTTGCCGCTGATGAACTTTGGCATGGTCATCGGCAGAATCTCGGCGATGCGTCTTTAGAGGCGCTGCTTGAGAATGCCTACCCGGGAAGCACATTATTTTTTGCCGCTTTTGCCGACTGGGCAACCAACTCCGATGACGCATATTGCGCTTCTTACTTCGAAGAAGAACTAGCTTCTTCTCTATTTTTCACGTCCTTCATCGGCGCCAGCCTGGTACTGCGTCAAAAAACCGAACCGCAATGGCTGCATTAACGAGTAATGGCGTACGTAAATTTGAACAAGAGTAGAGGGAGTAAAGGGAGGGTCCGAATGAGGGCTACGGAATACGTTTTATTCGGATTCCGTCACCAGCCGCTCTACGCGGACCTTGCCCACGGCTTTGCAGACAGTCTCAGCCTCTTCGGTTGCTCTGCAGCCTGGACGATGCACATCCCAAGGAAAAAACACAGCGTACATGCCAGGGGCCAAAACCAACGAGCTTTCCTGCACGCCCTCATGGTAAAAGATCAAATCCCGTTCTTCCAGTTCAATACTGCGTTCCTCATGCTCGTCTGTCAGCGGCTCCGCGCCGATCACTTCGCGCCCCAAAGGCACATACTGAATATCCACATACGCTTGATGCGACTCCGGCTGCTTTTCTGCGGCCGGAGTTGTTTTATAATGCTGTACCCCTACATAAACCTCTGCGCCTTCCAACTCGTAACGGCCATCCTCCAGGCGGCCCCAATCCGCCGCCGCCATCCAATCCAGCACTTTGACTACCTCTGCGGGCAGCCATTGCCGATCTTGCTCTAAGTAACGCATATGACCTACGATCATGCTTTTTAACCTCCTATAAGCGTTTTCTTCCTTCAGCTTACGTGATGACCTCGTCGCCGTCAATACAAGGCTGTTTTTCCTTCTAGCAACGGCATAGTTTCTCTAGGACTATTTTTGCAAAAATCAAATAGTCTTGCAATTTATGTATACTGTGTTTTTCACTTGTAGGCATTTGTATTTTTTGGTTTCTTTTGGTATTCTGTCAGAAGTATATTCTATAATTTATAGTTTATTATTTCAATATGTAAGCCCTCATTTGTAAAGGAGGTCCTATTATGTCCTATTTTCGCTCTCTACATGTACAGGTTCTTTTATCGATTGTCATAGGTATTGCTTTAGGGCATTTTTCGCCAGAGTGGGGAGAAGCGATGAAGCCTTTGGGTGACGGCTTCATTAAATTGATTAAAATGATTATTGCCCCCATCATCTTCTGTACCATTGTCACCGGCATCGCTGGTATGGATGACATGAAAAAAGTAGGCCGCGTAGGAGCGAAAGCGCTCCTTTATTTTGAAGTCGTTACCGTCTTTGCTTTGATTCTCGGTCTTTTTGCCGTCAACTGGATGGCCCCTGGCCAAGGCATGAATGTAGACGTAGCTTCGCTGGACGCGAAAGCCGTCGCCTCCTACACTACCGGCGGCGCCGCGCAGGCCCACAGCACACAGGATTTCTTTTTGAATCTCATTCCTTCCACTGTTGTTGACGCCTTTGCCAAGGGCGATATTCTTCAAGTACTCCTAGTTTCGCTGCTTTTCGGCTGGGCCCTGTCTTCCATGGGCAAAGAAACCCGTCTTTTCACGTTGATTACCGAGCTGTCACACTGTTTGTTCCGCCTTGTGGATCTGATTATGAAACTGGCGCCGATTGGCACCTTTGGCGCGATGGCCTTCACCATCGGCAAGTACGGCATTGCGTCGTTGCTTCCTTTAGGCGAGCTGCTTTTATGCTTCTTCGCTACCTGTACGCTCTTTGTTATCTTTATCTTTGGTCCAATCGCCTATTGGGCCGGCATCAATCTCTTCTCGTTCCTTTCTTATATCAAAGAAGAGCTGCTTATCGTTTTCGGCACAGCTTCCTCGGAAAGCGTGCTCCCGAAGATCATGGAAAAATTGGAAACCATGGGGTGCGGCAAATCCATTGTCGGTCTAGTTATACCTACAGGATATTCCTTCAATTTAGACGGTACTTCCATTTACCTCACCATGTCCGCTATTTTTGTCGCTCAAGCTACTAACAGCGACTTATCGTTGACCCAGCAGTTAACTATTTTAGCCGTATTGCTGCTCACCTCTAAAGGAGCTTCCGGCGTAACCGGCAGCGGCTTCATTGTCCTAGCGGCCACCTTGTCCGTTATTCCTGGCATTCCGGTCTCTGGTTTAGCGCTTATTTTCGGCATTGACCGTTTCATGTCGCAAGGGCGCGCGCTTACCAATCTCATCGGCAACGGCATTGCCACCATCGTCATTGCTAAATGGGAAAATGAGTTTGACTCCAGCAAGCTGGAAGATCTGCGCCAACGGCGAGCTCATCCGGAACTAATAGAAGATCGGCAAACTGCCTAAACTAGACTAAAAAGAGAGGCTCTACTTCGCTTCAGCGAAGTAGAGCCTCTCTTTTTTATACAGCGTCAGCCACTAAATGATGTTGTTCATGCTTCAAAACCGCATAGCTTTGTGTATTCTCCGTCTCCCAAACAATGCTTTTCGCCTTAGCAAAACCATTGAACGTTGTAGCGGAAGCCGAGGTATACGCGCCGCAGTCCGGCACAAGAATCAGATCGCCTTCCTCCAACGCCGGCGCATTATGGCCGCGGTAGAGAATATCCAAAGAATCGCAGCTAGGCCCTGCAAATGTCGCCGGATGCTGCTCGCCGTCTTTAAAATAAACAAACTCGTAATTCCAATGGTCGAAGAATATGCCGGAAAACGTTCCGTATACGCCTTCGTCCAAGAAGTACCATATTTGCTCATCCCGATTTTTAACGCCAATAACCTGGGTTATCAGCTGTACCGCCGTGCCGCAGAGAAAACGCCCCGGCTCGGACCAAAGTTCGGTATCAGGAAACAATTCATCAACATATTTCTGAATGGTTTCCGTCATTTCATCGAGATTGATGTCTTGACCGGTTACGGGAATCGGGAAGCCTCCCCCAATATCCAAGGTGGTCAAGTGCATTCCTTCTTCCGCCGCCAAGTCAAAAAGCTCCCGGCATTGCTTAAGGGCGCGTACATAGGCGTCTGCTGTAGCAGATTGACTGCCCACATGGAAGCAAAGCCCCTTCACGCACAAACCCTTGTCCCGTGCGCGACGCAAAAGCGCCAAGGCCTCGCCAACAGAGGCGCCAAATTTTTTGTTCAAATCCACCAGCGCCTCGGGATTTTCTACCCGAACCCGCAGGAGCACTTCGCCCCCGGGAATCACGGCGGCCATCTTGTCCGCTTCGCTGGCGCTATCGTAAGTAAATCTATGAATACCCAGGCGTTTCGCCGTTTCCAAACCTTCTGCCGTCTTTACGGGATTGGCATATACAATCCTCGCAGCAGCAATGCCCATCGCTGTGAGCGCTTCCATCTCGCCTGCTGAGGCGACATCGAAACAAGATCCCAGATCGGCCAACGTCCGGACAATATGTTCGTCTGGATTGGCTTTCATTGCATAGTGCACCTCAACGCGGGGCAGCTTTCGCTTCAAGTATTGGTAATTTTCCGTTACCCTCTTGGTAGACACCACCAATAGCGGAGTGCCATGCTCCTTCGCCAAGGCTTTTGCTTCTTCTTCTGTCAGTCGGAGTTGCGCGTTCATATCCCTCTCCCTTCTTTGTGACGGTCTTTAGGCCTAATGGCCGGTTTCCCTGCCGTCACCGTTGTTCTAGGACCAAGATGATTGTATCACGCACGCTGCAAAGTGCAAGTAATTTTTACCTGTTTTTTACGCAAGAGTTTCATTATTTTTTCACAGCTCTCAAAATCCTGAGTCATTCTCGCATTTTCGAATACAGGCTCGCACATATTCTAAGGACACTTCCATTCGCAAGGCCGTTTCTTCTATCGATAAGCCCTTCTGTAAAAAACGCTGCACCACCATCGCCATGTTCTCGCCAACTTCAATAATATGCCCATCAGGATCATAAAAGCGCACCACTCTTTGCCCCCAGCGGTGCTCAAAAAGAGGATGTACATATCGTATCTCTTGCCGCTGCAGCGATTCCATGAAAATATCTATGTCATTTTCCTCAAAATAAAGCTCGCTTGCATGGTTTGCAAAAAAAATATCTTCCTCTTTTTTTTGCAAAAAAGCAACCCAAGTTGCCACCGTCTGCAAGGCAATGCCGCCTGTCAAAACTATATTATCCCCAAAGTCCGAGACAACGGCAAGACCTAGTATTTTTGTGTAAAATCGCTTCGATTTTTCCATATCTCGGACCGCAAGCAACGTGCTCATATATTTCATAAGCGCATACTCCTTTTGGGCTTTCTACATCCTTGAAATACATTGTACTACTATTTTTTCTTCTTTGTATTTGTTATTTTACGCTATGAAAAGATAGAAAAGCCCCTGAGCAAAGGGGCTTCTCTTGCTATTTCTGTACGTTGTTTACTTCTTTAACCAAAGCAACTTGCTCCGACACCCTTGTTTTTTCACGAGTGTTGCCGGCTTGCTCCGGATCTTCTTTTTGGATAATTATTGGCTGAGCTTCTTCCTGGGGAGCTGCCAAAACCGGCCCTGCGATAATCACTCCGCCCAACGCCATTACCGAAAAAACACAGGCGCGCCATTTCTTTTTCATACAATTACCTTCTTTCATATCATGCTTATTGGCGTTTGCCACTATTTGCAGTATATAGAGGCAAGATTAGACAAGTCTAAGAAGGAGATTAAAATCAGATTAAAAAGACCATAAAAGAACTTCAATCTGCGTAAAAAAGCACTGCCCGCAGTTTTGCGGACAGTGCTTGCTACGCTCTATTTTAATAGCCAGTACTATTTCATTAGCACCGCTAGTATTTTACCAAACGTTGCACTAAAACCTATTTTTTGCAGTAATAGATAAAGGCCGGCGGAAAATTAAGCGGCGCAAAGCGAATACGCACTTCCCGAAAATACTTTTTAACTAAGCTTCGCATTTGTAGAGAATACTGAAACGCCACAAATACTCCGTTTGTCTTTAACGATTGACTGACTGCTAACAAGACTTGATTTCTTTCCTCTTTGGAAAAGGTCGCAAAAGGCAGCCCCGAAATAACGCAATCCGCTTGCGGCAAATTAAAGTATCGTAGCAACGCAGGCAATTCTTCCGCTCTAGTTCCGTAAAAAAATTCCGGATACCTTTCACGCAAGGTTTCCCGCATACTTCGGTCCTGCTCTACAACGAGCGTCTTCGCACTCTTTTGTTTATTTTGAGAAATGTACCCTGTAAATACTCCTGTACCCGCTCCCAATTCAACAATAGTATCCAGCTCCGGCCAGGGTAACTCCCCCAACATCTTGCGCGCTAGAAACATGGAACTAGGAGTAATGCTGCCGATTTTAGCAGGCTCTTCTAGAAAGCGAAGCATAAACTCCGCCCGTTCTGCAAGCAAACTCATCTTCAGCCTCTCTTTCATTGCGCCTGTCGCGTCCTCTCTAGTACCATCATAAAAGCCAAAGATTAGACAGAGATTACACAAAGATTAGAATTGGATTAAAAAGAAAAACTCCTCTTTCGCTCCAAGAAAAAAAGTGGTTTTATATACTTATAGCTACGCTAACGATGGAGGTTACTTGTATGACAAGCAAAGCATCCCATCTTCTCATTGTCGAAGATGAATGGAAAATCGCTCGCTTTTTACAACTGGAGCTGGAGCATGAAGGCTTTACCACCGAGATTGAGGCCAATGGCCGCCATGCCCTGGAACGAATTGTGCAGGAAAATTTTAATCTTGTTTTATTGGACGTTATGCTGCCCGAGATGGACGGCATTGAAATTTGCAAGCGCGTCCGAGAAGTATCGGATGTTCCCATCATCATGGTCACAGCCAAAGGTGAGCTCGACGATAAAGTCGAGGGACTCAACATCGGCGCCGATGACTACCTGACCAAACCCTTCGCCATCCGGGAGCTCTTGGCTCGCATCCGCGCAGCGCTTCGCAAACGCAACGTCTCCGGCCTCAAGGAAAATACTTTGCATCTGAAAAACCTTGTTTTGCATCCCAGCCGTTATGAAGCGCAAGTTGACGGTCAATTGGTGGAACTAACAAAAAAAGAATATGACCTCTTGGAGTATTTAGTTCGCAACAAGCATGTCGTCCTTGACCGCGAACATATTCTCCAAGAGGTCTGGGGATATGATTATCTAGGCGATACCAATGTCGTCGACGTATATATTCGTTATTTGCGCAGCAAGCTGGATGAACGCTTTGGTGAAAAATACATTCATACCGTGCGAGGAGTCGGTTATGTGGTCAAAGATTAAAGGCGTTCCTGTTCCCATCTCCATTAAGCTGACTTTTTTATATACGGCCATACTTAGCCTCATTTTGCTCTTCACCAGTTCCTTGACCGTAGCTGGCTTGTATTACGTGCTCTACGATCAAGCCGTCGCAGATATTGATCTAAGCGTAGATACCCTATCTCGTCATATCGCTTCCGGCGAGCCGGTCGACCAGCGCTTGCTCAAAGAGAATCTTCTCCTCCCGGGCATCATTTTGCGAATTTCCGATGAGCAAAATCAGCTGCTTGTCGACAGCGCTCCTCATATGCCCAGCAATCAATCGGTCATGGAGAAAGCGGAGATAGAACACGACCCTCTCAATCCGGCCTTGCTGCTAAATACGCCGCTGCGCATCCTGCACGTAAACGATATGTACTTCTACTACACAACTGCGCATGTATCCTATGGCAGCCACACCTACCATCTACAAATCATTAAAACCATGGCGGCGGAAAAAAACTTTTTAAAAACATTAATCAGGGGCTTGTTCCTCACAACAGCCCTTGGACTTTTAATCGCCATCCTGGCCGGCATGTTTATCAGCCGCAAAACGCTGCAGCCCTTGCGAACCATCATTACCACCGCTAAGGAAATTGAGATTCATGACCTAGGGAAACGAATCCCTTTAAGCAACAGCAAGGACGAACTGCATGAGCTGGCGGCGACTTTCAATCATATGTTGAACCGCATTCAGACAGGTTTTGAACAACAACAACGTTTTGTGGCCGACGCTTCCCATGAGCTGCGCACACCGATTACCGTAATCAGCGGCTATGCCGACATGCTGGATCGCTGGGGCAAGCAAGATGGCGCCGCCTTAACCGAAGGAATTGAAGCGATAAAGTCAGAAGCTGCCAACATGCATAATTTAATCGAAAAACTTCTTTTCCTGGCACGCACCGACCAGAACAAACAAACGCTGACTAAAGATGCACTTCTCATGCCGCCCCTGCTGGAGGATATTTTCCAAGAAACCAGGCTGATCGCCCCGCAGCACCAGGTACTGCTAAGCCAAAACCAGCAAGCTTCCATTTTGGCGGATGCTGTCGCCATTAAGCAAATGCTGCGCATTTTTATTGAAAACAGCATCAAATATACGCCAGACGGCGGTGTCATTACGCTGGCCTCGCAAAGAATCAATACCCATTTGGAAATTACCATCACTGATACAGGCATAGGTATCCCGAAAAAAGAGCAAGCCAAAATCTTTGACCGCTTTTACCGGGTAGACTCGTCCCGTTCCAAAACCACCGGCGGTACCGGTCTGGGCCTGTCTATCGCCCATTGGATCGCCGCCCAGCACAACGCCACTATCCAGGTAGCAAGCGTTCCCTCCCAAGGTACGACGATCATCTTGAAGTTTCCCCTTATCTCCTAAGGCGCTAAGACTAGGGAGGACTCTTCTTGAGAAACAAAAGATTGAAAGAGAAGCGGCAGGGAATATTCCCTGCCGCTTCTCTTTCCTTGATAGTATCGCCTTAAATCTTAAATTTTTGAACAGCTTGTTGCAGCTCTTCCGCCATTTTTGCCAAGCTTTGACTATTGACGCCGATTTCTTTCATTGATGCAGATTGTTCTTCGGTTGCTGCAGAAACGGTTTGCGTATGATCGAGCGCATTTTTACTAATATCATCAATTTGATGTACTTCCTCCACAATCTGTTGGCTCTCAAAAGCGATTTCTTGCATAATAGATGATACTTCTTTAATTTGCCTTGAAACCACATTGACATGCTGAGCGATATTATCAAAGGATTCACCGGCTAAAGTTACCACTTCCGCTCCCTTTTTAACTTCACTCGTACCTGCATTCATGGCCAGAACGGCCTTATTGGTATCTTCTTGAATTTCTCCAATTAAGGAAGCAATCTGCTTGGCTGCTTCCTGGGACTGTTCAGCAAGCTTTCGCACCTCTTCAGCAACTACCGCAAAGCCTCTGCCTTGCTCACCAGCCCTTGCCGCTTCAATCGCTGCATTTAACGCTAGCAGATTGGTTTGTCCTGCAATACCAGATATAGTATCAACGATTTGTCCAATTTCCTGCGAACGTTCGCCCAATTTTGCAACCATTGCAGCGGACCTGTCAACCGTCTTTTCAACACTCGCCATTTGCTCGATTGCTGTTGAAATTTCTCCCAACCCTGCTTGTGCAGCTAAGGCGCTTTTATCTGTCGTTGTTGTCGCAGTATTACTGTTTACCACCGCATGTTGAATGCTAACGGAAATCTTGCTAACAGAAGCAGACATGCTAGTAATCGCATTTGTCTGTTTTTCCGCTCCCTTTGCCACTTCGGTAATTGTCGAAGCTACTTGATTTGCGGCTTGAGCAGACTGTTCTGCGCTGGCTGTTAATTGCTCAGAAGACGCCGAGAGGTGCTCGGCTGACTGTGCTACACTCTTTATTAACTGACGCAAGTTAGACTTCATGCTATTAAATTCCGCTGTTAGCTTGCCCATCTCATCGCGGCTTTGTAACACAAGGTCTTTTGAAGCTAAATCTCCTTTCGCAATCAGCGCTGCTTCTTGTACTACGCCTGTTACCGGCTTGACAATGAGTCTGGATATATATTGGCCCAACATAAAGGTCAGTACGATGGAAATAGCGCTAATTCCCAATAATAGCATGACTGATTTTTTATAGTCTTGTTCATTTGCTTCATGAACAATTGCAATCTCTTTTTCTTGGTTTTTGACCAAAGCTCGTATCTCGTCCGCAAGTCCTTCCACTAAACCTTCGCCTTGCTTATAGAAAGTTAGCGCGTCTCCAGACTTATTGGAAATTGACAATTTGATAATGTTATTTTGCAAATCCAAGTACTTTGCAGCCGATGCTTTAATCTTATCTACTAACTGCTTCTCATCATTGTTCAAATTCATTTTTTCGAGTTTATCAATTAAAGCAGCAAAGTCTTTATCCCTTTTCTTCAGTTGCTCAATAAGCTTCCCTTGTTCACTCTGGTCAGCAGTAATTAATCGAAGCAAAAGACCTTGGCGCGCTCTATTTTGCTGTCTCAAATCTTGGGAAATATCTAAACCTGCCACATGTTTTTCAAAGATCTCGGTAATTTGATCATGACCTGCTCTGACATAGTAGTATCCCACAAGACCTACCGCCAGCAACAGCAATGACGAGGTAATTGTCAAGACCAGCAATTTGCGTGAGATTTTCATGTTCAACAGGAAATTCATTTTATTCCCTCATTTCTCAACACTAATTTGAGTCTATAACTTGTCCCTTATAAACAGTCTACTCAATTTGGGAAATCATGTAAATAAATTTACACATCTTATTAAATATTCTTTAGAGTGTTTGGTTCAAGGGGACGGTTCTGGCGAACCAGTGGTTCACTAGAACCGTCCCCCTGAACCAGAAAAGAAAAAAGACTCACGAGAACCGTCCCCGTGAGTCTAAGCGGCAGAGAGAAAGATTCGCCCTGCCTTTTTTCATAAAATGGTAGTCCCGCTCAACACTCACCGCAGCGCACAACCGCCACTTCTTTGCCCTTCGTATCGTACAGATGCGTGGCGCAAGCCAGGCAAGGATCAAAGGAGTGGACGACCCGCAGAATTTCCAGCGGTTTGTCGGGAATCTTCACCTTAGTGTCGATCATGCTGGCCTCGTAGGGGCCGTGACCGGCGGCGTCGTCCCGAGGTGCGGCGTTCCAGGTGCTGGGTACCACCGCCTGGTAATTGGCCACCTTGCCGTCTTTAATCACGATCCAGTGGCTCAGCGCGCCGCGAGGCGCTTCCACCAAGCCCACGCCCTTGGCCTCTTTCGGCCAAGTAGACGGGTCCCATTTTTCCGTATTTGCCACAATAGTGTCGCCGCTTTTGATGTTAGCCAAGAGCTTGTCTTGGAAATACTTGGCCACATAGGCGTTGGCCTGGGCGTCAAGAGCTCTGGCAGCGGTGCGTCCCAAGGTGGTGGGCAGCCATTTTTCCGGCGCTACGCCCAGCACTTTCGAAACAAAGTCGATCTGATCCACCATCATTTTTTCCAGCCATGTCGGCTCGGTAATAATGCCTTTTTTTACTTTGACATAGATAACAATGTATTTGGCCAGCGGCCCTACTTCGGCCATCTTGCCGCGCCATTTCGGCGTTTTAACCCAAGAGTACTTGCCCTGTTCGTCAAGATACTTCCAGTTGGTTTTCGTGCCTTCCTTCGGCGCCGTATACTTAGGCTGACTGACGCCGTCCCAAGGATGCAGCTCGCTTTTGCCTGCAGGGTATTCATACCAAGAATGAGCCACACCTTCGGCAATCACCGAGGGATCGGCGTAATCCTTAGGCTCCAATTCCGAATAAGTAGCCCCTGCCAAACCAGCGCTGAAGTTTTCCACCACGCCCTGCGAGCGAAGCAGCAGATTTTTGTGGAAGCTGCCGTTCGTAACGCTCTTAAAGGTGCCGTCCGGCATATCGCCAACGCTCAAAGATCGCACACCCGCCAAGCCGCCGCCATCGAGCATGCCCGCCTTGACGTAGAATTCGCCAATAGCCAGCACGTCCGGCAGATAGTAGAAATTGCAGGCGTCCAGCACAGAATGCAGCGATTTCTCCACCACCATCAGACGTTCCGTATTAACCGGCGCGTTCATGTCATCCAGCGAAATAGAACATGGCATACCGCCGACTATGTAGTGCGGATGCGGATTCTTACCGCCGAAAACCACATGAGAGAGAATAAATTCCCGCTGTTTATCCAGCATCTCCAGATAATGAGCTATACCGATCAGATGCACTTCCGGCGGCAGGATATTGTAGTCCGGGTGGTCCCAGTAGTGAGCCGCGAAAATGCCAAGCTGGCCGCTTTCGACGATTTTGCGCACCTTATCCTGAATGGCCCGAAAGTAAGCGTTGGTCGCCTTGGGGAAGGTTTTAGGATAGGCCTGGGTATCGTTAACAATCGGTCCTTTTAAGGGCACAGCGTATTTATCGAGCATGGTATTTTGCAGCGCCGCCGCCGCTGCCGGATCGGCCTTAAGAGCGTTTACCGGGCTAACCCAGTCCAGGGCATGGAGATGATAAAAATGCACCACATGATCATGAACGCTTTGCGTCCCCATCATGATGTTGCGGATATAATTCGCATTTTTCGGCACTTCAATGCCCAAGGCGTCCTCCACTGCCCGCAAGCACGATAAGGAATGGGTACTGGTGCAAACGCCGCAGATGCGGCCCACAAAAGCCCATATATCCCGAGGGTCGCGGTCTTTACAAATCACTTCTATGCCCCGCCAGGCGGTGCCGCTGGAAAGAGCGTCACTGACCTTGCCGGTAGCTTCATCCACCTGCACCTCTACGCGCAGATGGCCTTCAATACGGTTCACCGGGTCGACTACAATGCGTTTCATGGCTTAAGGCCTCCTTCTATTCATCCTGGTCGTCATGACTGGCTTTCTTCTGTTGAATGACCGAAGCAATGGCATGAGCCGCCACCCCGGCCACCGCTACGCCAGCCGCCGCCAGACCCACTTTATCCGCTGTCGCCAAGGTATTGGGCACAGGGATATTAGGCAGCCTTGCAAAGAGCGGGTCGTTATCCCAGAAAGAAGGCTCCGCGCAACCGATGCAGGGAGATCCGGACTGAATCGGATAGGACAGGCCGTTCCACCAGCGCATATTGCCGCAGGAATTATACGTTACAGGACCACGGCAGCCCACCTTGTAAAGGCACCAGCCCGCCTTAGATCCCTTGTCGTCAAAGTTCTCTACAAACATGCCGGAGTCAAAAAACGGACGCCGGTAGCAAGTATCATGAATACGGTTGCCAAAAAACTGTTTTGGCCGCCCTTTGGCGTCCACCGGCGGCAACGTGCCAAACAAGGCCACATGCATGATCGTGCCGGTAATAACCTCCGGAATGGGAGGACAGCCAGGAATTTTAATGACCGGCTTGCCGCCGCTTAACACCTCGCTTGAGGAGCGAGAGTCCGTCGGATTGGGCTTAGCCGCTTGAATGCCGCCCCAAGTAGCGCAGGATCCAATTTCCAGCACCGCCATCGCGCCTTTAGAGACTTCCTTCACCATGTCTTTTATCGGGCGTCCTCCCACCATGCAGCTAATGCCGTCGTCGGCTAAAGGAATGGCTCCTTCAATGGCTAAAATGTACTTGCCAGCATATTTTTTAACGGTTTCTTCCAAATGATGCTCCAGCGGCTCGCCCGCGGCAGCGCCAATGACATCATTGTATTCCAACGAGATCATATTCAAAAGCAAATCCGAAGCTAAGGGCGTTTCCGAACGCAAAAACGATTCATCACAGCCGGTGCACTCATGTCCGTGCAGCCAAATTACAGGCGTCAACACCTTCGTTTCCGCCGCTTCCACTACCTTTGCCACCATATTGGGGCCCAGGCCCAAGATACCGGTTAAGGTGACGCAGGTTTTCAAAAAGCTTCTGCGACTAATATCCTTACGTTGAAATACATCCCATAAGGTGTCCCCAAAGCGCATCCTTACAACCTCCCTATTTCTCTTCTCTGCGGCGGCAAATGCCGCCCGCAAAGTCTGCGCCGAAGGCCTGCGGCGCACTAATTCTCGTCAAAACGCGTACTCTGCGCCAGACTATGCTTTTACTATTCTCTTTCCCCTGAAAAAAACCTTTTATTTATAAAGGCTATACCACGAATTCAACAGCGTTCCTGGGAAAAAAACATAGCTTTAGAGAAGTTTAGATACACGGTCTCTCCGTCACTAAAATCGCCGTACTCATCGCTTCTGGCAATGACGCGCACTTCCTTGTCGCCTACCTGCACCCGATAGTCCACGGCATCCCCTAAATAGACGCGATGCGTCAAAACGCCCTGGACGCAGCCGCTGCTACGGGAAAGCGAGATGTTCTCCGGCCGCACCGCTACCTGTACCGCTCCGCGGCAGCTTGTTTCCTGTTTTATTTCGCCGCCTGCGGCTAAACGCACTACGCCGTCCGCCGCTTCGCCAGGCAGAAGATTCACTAAGCCGATAAAATCGGCTACCGTCTGATTTGCCGGTCTTTCGTAGATATCCATCGGCTCCGCTACCTGCTGGATAACCCCCTGGTGCATGACCACAATGCGATCCGACATAGCCATGGCCTCGGCTTGATCATGGGTCACGTAAATAACGGTGACGCCCAACTTTTTCTGCAGCGCTTTGATCTCAAAGCGCATGCTTTCCCGCAGCTTGGCGTCCAAATTGGACAACGGTTCATCTAAGAGCAGCAAGCCCGGCTCAGCCACCAAAGCCCGTCCCAGGGCCACACGCTGCTGCTGTCCGCCGGAGAGCTGATGGGGGTAGCGCTCGGCATAGGCTTCCAAGTGCACCATTTCCAACACCTTCTGTACGCGCTCGCGCCGTTCGGCCTGAGGAACTTTTTTGATTTTCAAAGGATAGGCCACGTTTTCCGCCACCGTCATGTGCGGCCAGACGGCGTACGACTGGAACACCATGCCAATATCCCGCTTTTCCGGCGGCACGAAAGTTTTCTCCCGGGAAGAGCTCACAAGGCGTTCCCCTATATAGATATCTCCTTCTGAAGCTTTTTCAAAACCGGCAATCATCCGCAGCATGGTCGTCTTGCCGCAGCCGGAGGGTCCGAGAATCGAGACAAATTCGCCATCCTTCACGGTTACGTCAAAATCATGCACCGCCGTAACCGCACCAAAGCGTTTCCAGATATGTTCAATTCGTACCTGCGCCATTTCGTTCACTCCTAAATATAATCAAATTCCAATATTTCCTTTGCTGACCTTGCTGACAATCAGATTGCCCAGCAACACAATGAGCAGCACCAGCACCGACAGAACTGAAGCGTTTTGAGGGTCTGCATAGGTTTGCAGTTCATAGAGCAGCACCCCGATGGTTTTTGTTTCCGCGCCATAGAGAATAATCGACATGGTAAGCTCGTAAAAAGACGGCATGAATACCAAAAACCAGCCGGCCACGATAGACGGCGCTACCAACGGCAGCAGGATATCCTTGCAAGTGCGTAGCCAGGAAGCGCCGGAATTGAGAGCCGCCTCCTCCAAGGAAGGATGGACCTGGCTCAAGGACGCGGCAATGGTGCGCACTGCCATGGTCAGGTACTTGACCATGTAGGCCACAATTAAAATGGTCAGCGTAGAGTATAAATTCAAGACAAATTCGCCGGAAAAAGTAATAATCAAGGCCAACGCGATAACTACGCTCGGCGTCGCCCCGCCCAGCGTCGCCAGAAGATCCGGCAACGAACGTCCGGTTACTTTTGTTTTCACCAGCAAATACGAGACAAAGAGCGCCACCACTGTAGACAGGGTTGCCGCCGCCGCGCCCGTCACAAAGCTGTTGTAAATGGGTTCTAAGTACTGCGAGCTCTGCACGACCGGCAGCCAGTGCTCAAAAGTCAGATTGCTCAAGGTAATCGGCCGCGACATCGAGCGAATGAGAGACGTCAACAAGATAGAGCCGATAGGCAATACCACGGAAATGAAACCGTACGCGCAAAGCAAGCCCACCGCTGCATAACGCCAACTGCCCAACTCTACCAGATTGGGCCGCGTGCTTTTGCCGGCAATGGTCGTATAATCCTTACGGCCCAGCATGGCGGTCATGGCGAAAAGCAGCGTATTGGCCACCAGCATCAGCGATACCGCCAAGGCCGTAGCATCTCGAATGCCCTTGGCGTCGCCCATATAGACATAGGTCACAATGCGGGTGGTCAGCACCTCGATTTTCGCCGGCATGCCCACAATGGAAGGAATGCCGAAACAGGAACCGGCTGCAATGAAAACCAGCAGGCCCCCGGCTAAAATACTGGGAAACATCAAAGGCAAGGTAACATCCCAAAGCGTCCGCAGCGGGGAAGCGCCGGAAATACGCGCCGCTTCCTCCAGGGTGGGGTCCATTTTTTCGAGCGCCCTGGAAATCGTAATAAAGGCAAAGGGCGAATAGAACAGGGTCAGCACCCAAACCAGACCGCCCATACTGTAAATATTGAATGGCGACTGCGCCAAATCAAAGACATGCCGCAAAATCACATTCACATAGCCCACGCTGGGATTTAAAAGCTGCGTCCAAGCGATAGCGCCCACGTAGGGGGGAATCATATAGGTAGCCACCAGCATGGTGCGAAACGCTCCCTTGCCCGGCAAATCCGTCCGTCCTACCAGCCAGGCTAAAGGAAAGGTAATCACCAAGCTAAGGAGCATTACCATAAAAGACAACTTGAAGGTATTTACCAACGCCGTCCAGTTGACCATTTTACTGTAGACATATTTATAGTTTTCCAAAGTAAAGGCGCCCTCAGTCACCACGCTGTTATACACCAAATACAGCATCGGAATGACCACAAACAGCACCAGCACCGCCACAGCGCCGGCAATCACAAGCCATTTAGAATCCAGACGCATGCCAAAAATACGTTCTTCCACGATACTTCCTCCTCACGCAGTTTGCGGGGAAAAGGCGCGAATTCCAAGAATTCGCGCCTTTTTATAAACGGCTGCGTTCCGCTTATTCCAATACCTTCGATCGGAACATTTCTTTAATTTTTTCATTCTCTGTAGCCAGCTTGACCCAATCCACCTTAACTGCCTTATCAGCAAAGGTCTTCAGCGCCGGAGCGCCCTTCGGCGGCTCTACGTCATCGCGCACCGAATGCATCCAGCCCTTAACGATGGCCTGCTGTCCTTCTTTCGACAGCCACCAGTCCACCATAGCCTTAGCCGCCTCTTTATTCTGGCTAGAATTAAAAATAGCGATCGGGCTAGGAATCATCACCACGCCGTCGTCAGGATACACCACTTTCAGCGGCTCTCCTTTAGAAGCCAGCTTCAAAATGTTCTCTTCCAAAATAATCGCCACAAGGTATTCGCCTGTGAGCAGCTTATTCTGAATAGCGGAGTTTCCTTCCTCCACTTTCAAGCCATTTTTCTTCAGATTTTCAAAATATTCCCATCCATACTTGTCCGCCAACGCGCCGGCTGCTACATAGGCGCTCCCGGAAAGCAAGGGGTTCGGCATGGCGATCTTGCCCTGCCATTTAGGATCCAGCAGATCCTTCCAGGTTTTCGGCGCATCCGCAGCCGAGACTTTCGCTGTATTATACGCTATAATCATGTTGGAAATACGTACAGCCGTCCAGGCGCCATCGGCGTCCTTCGCCTGGGTTACGTCCTTATTGTTCGGCGACGCATAAGGGAAGAGCAGCTTTCTCTCCTTCAGCGTTAAATAGTACGAAGGATCCGCCACCATGATCAAGTCGGCGGCAATCTTATTCGCCTGAATTTCCCCGCTCAGCTTGGTCATAACTTTTTCCGTACCGCCTTGGAACCACTGCACGTCCAAGGCGCCAAAAGCTTTTTTCACCGCTGGCTTGACACTTTCAATAATATCCGGATAAATGGAAGTGTAAATCATCACTTTCCCTTGAGGACCGCTTTTGTCGGCTCCATCCTTCTTTTCGCCGCCGCAGCCAGCCACTGCCAAAGACAACGATACCAGCATCAGACACAGCCATAGCCATCGTTTCCCGCTCACTCTTTCTGCCTCCTTTTAATACTCTGCTATCAGAATAAATTACTATAAATAAATCATTTCGTAATTCATTGCAAAAGTCCTCCTTCGCTTATTTTATTTTGCAGGATTTTTTCAATGCATCCAGAAATGGTATCAGTATCTTTTATAAATGAGGTATAACTTTTATGAATATAACAAACAATAATAAAAACATTCTTCGCTTGCTGGCAAACGGACCGGTTATCCCCGCACCTCGTTCCATTGACGATTTCAAATATGCTTTACAGCACCATCCTTCTCCTACGGTTATTCTGCTGTTTGGCGATATTAATGTACTCCCAAGTCTGCTGCAGCAAGCCAAACAGTACAATAAGCGCGTTTTAGTTCATTTTGACCTTTTAGGCGGTATCGGCAAGGATCGCGCTGCGGTCACATTCTTGTCCCGTTTAGGCGTCACCGGCGCCATCACAACTAAACCGGCGCTTGTCAAATACGCTCGCGAAGAAGGCATGCTGGTCATCCAGCGCTTATTCTTGATGGACTCGGAATCCATGAAAACAGGTATTCATTTACTGAAAAACTATAAACCTGACGCTCTGGAAGTGCTGCCGGCTTGCATTCCTTCCAGCGTTGTATCCTCTTTAAAACAAGAAACAGGCCTGCCGATTTTAGGCGGCGGCCTGCTTTATACCAAAGAGGATGTTATCCAGGCCCTGAAAAATGGCGTCTGCGCCGTCAGCACCAGCCGCCGCGAGCTCTGGGACATCAAGTACGAAGAATAGAATAACGGGAGGTCCGAGAAGGACCAACAAGAGAACCGGAGAATCTGAGGGTCAGAATGAGAAAAGAAACGTTCTTTTTAAAAAGCCGCTTTCGCGGCTTTTTTTGTGTTTTTATAAAATTAATCTTCCCTTTACTTTCTCTTCAAAAAACATCTTCTCTGTCGTACCCTCCCGCGACTCCGATTCTCCTGTTCAATCCTCGCACTCCTCTACGCCGTCAGGCCGCCGTCAACAGACCAAATAGCGCCGGTGACGAAGGAAGCCTCCGAGGAAGCCAAAAAGCCGATAACCGACGCCACTTCCTCCGCTGTAGCCAGACGCTGCAACGGGTACCAACGAGCCATCTCTTTCATCGCTTCTTCCTTGTCTTTAACTGTTTCTAGCTGCTTATCCAAAAGAGGAGTCCGCACATCCCCCGGGCAAACGCAATTGACTCGCATTTCGTACGGCGCAACCTCCAACGCTAGGGATCGCGTAAAGGCCACAACCGCCCCTTTAGACGCGCTGTAAGCGCTGCAGCCAACATTACCGTGCAAAGCGGCGTCAGAAGCCACATTAACAATGTTTCCCTTCGTTCGGCGCAGCGCGGGCAAGGCATGGCGGCAAAGATTATAGGTTCCCATAACGTTTACCGCCAGCAGGCGCTGCAGCTGCTCCGGCGTCGTTTCCGCCAGACACTGTTCCAGATAGAACCCGGCGGAATTAACCAAAATATCCAAACGCCCCCAGCGCTTTGCCGCTTGTACCGCTAAACGACGGCAAGCGGCATCCTCCGCCACATCCGCGGCAGCAAAAAAGCAGCGATCTTCGCAGCCTAACTGCGCCAGCGCTTGTTCGCCCTTTTCCCCGCTGCGCCCGGAAATCACCACTCGCGCGCCTTTGCCCATCAGCCATGCCGCCGTCGCCAGGCCAATCCCGGATGTCCCCCCGGAAATCAACGCCACCTTGTCCTCCATCATTTAAACCACCTTTATTAATTTAAACAGGAGTAAAGGGAGTAGAGGGAGGATACGACCGATAATTTAAGCAATTTATAATTACAGTCCTTCGCACCCTCACTTTACTCACGCTACCCTTATTGCTTATAAGTCTCCGTCTTTTTTTCAAACCGAAAAAAGTAATCCCCGCCGACCATGTCGTCAGGACTCTTAAGATCTTTGTGATAAGGGTTGAAAAATTCGACCGCAGAAAAACCACAGCGATTGATGTAAAAATGAATATTTCGCTTCTCAAAATAAGGCGTACATGTTTCCCACACTTTTGTGTCGGAATACTTTTCTTCAATCGCATTCCAAATAGCTTTTCCAACGCCACGACTTTGAATCCCGTATTTCACGTACAGAAAGTCAAGATGGTTGTGGCAGGTAGACTCATCTATCAAAACGATAGCTCCTCCAACCATCTGCCCGTCAACGACCGCCTTATATGCGGCTGCTCCCTTTGCCTTAAGGGACTTGCCAATATCCGCCTCCGGGAGTATCTCCACATCCAAATTCTCTAATTCAGACGCTGCGCCTTTTTGAAAAGCCTCTTGCATATCTTTTTTGAACTGTTCCAAATCCTCTGTTCCTAGAGGCAAAAGCTGAAAGTTCATGTTCCTCTTTCTCCTGTAAATTCTTATTAGGCAACCAACGAATTTGCTGACTTAACTGTTCTTCTTTTCGACATCGGATTCCTTAGCATATTTTATAAAGTTATTCCAAACAAGATCGTTGTTTACAGGTTGAACATTATAGCATATATTTCCCCGTATCTTTACTCTGCCTCCGCTGCGCGCAGGCGAAACTCGGCCATGCCTTCATTATCCTCAGCGAAAATGACGTCGGCGAAAATTTTCTCCCCTGCCAGCACCTGCGGCAACCAGCAAATATCGTCTTCCCACATTTCCTCATAGGGAATTTCCGCTGCATCAAACCAGGCAGGCTGCATCTCTTCGCTTTCTAAAGGCTGTCCTTTCCAGGAACGAAGAAAGTAAATATCGCCGCTGTGATCCCACTCCGGCTTCGCCGGAAAATAAAACCACAGACGTCCCACAAATTCCAAGTCTTCCTCTCTCGCTGCCAGGCCGCTTTCCTCGCGCAGCTCGCGTACCGCCGCCGCACGCATAGACTCGCCTTCATCCGCCTTGCCGCCAAAGCCATTATATTTACCCCGACCAAAGCGGACTTTTTTCATGCCTAAAAGCATCTTTTTCACTGGCTGACCCACTACAGGAAATACCAGTGTTGTCGGATACATGTACATGAAACCACCTCTGTTTTGTTGCATTTTCTCAATTGTACCATACATCTTCCAGAAATTATTCTCCTTAAATCTTATAAATTAGTATATTATCTCTCTTTAGCAGGAAACAAAAAACGAATTGGCGAACTCTTCCAACACTGGCGATAGTGTTTTACATTGAAGAAAGAGAGGTGCTCTTATGAATCTAAAAAGCAAGTTAACTTTAATTTTTTCCGTCGTTTCCGCGCTAATCCTTTTAGTTTCTTCCACCGCAGGCTATTTATTTACCAAAGAGCAAGTTGTCTCAGGCATTCAAGCAGAAATGGCCGCCAGCATTAACGCCCATGTCAACAAACTCGACGGTTGGCTTATCAGTAAATCTAAAATGTTGGAAATAACGGTAGGCACGCTGCGAAGTTCCTCTGGCGACGCCGAGTTGACCGTACCGATGCTGGCAGGGTTCAAAAGCGTTGACAAGGAAATTTCCGATGTTTATTTCGGTTCGTTAGACGGCAAAATGATCGACGGCAGCGGCTGGAATCCGCCCGCGGGCTACGACCCTCGCTCCCGCAGCTGGTATAAAGCCGCCAAAGAAAAAGGCTCTCTTGTCTTCACCGAGCCGTACCTGGACTCTGTAACCAATCAAATGGCTGTCTCCATCGCGATGCCTTACAAAAGTCAATCCGGCCAAGAACGCGGCATTGTGGCCCAGGATATTTTATTGCAAACCCTTGTGGACAATGTCCAAGCCATTAAGTTCAAAGGCGAGGGCTATGCTTACCTGCTCGACCCCAAAGGGTTGGTTCTAGCTCACCCGGACAAGTCCTTTTTATCCAAAAATGTATTTGAAGACCCCACTTTAAAAACATTAGAAGGTACGTTTAAAGAAATTCTCAGCAAGGACCAAGGATTCACAACCTATACCCGCAACGGCGATTCCTTGCTTGTCATTTACCAGCGCGTTCCCTCTACAGGCTGGACAATGGCCATTACGGTCCCGGAAAAAACCGTTTTCAACCCCCTGCGTAATTTGCAATGGCTTCTGGCGGTAATCGCCATCGCGGCAACGTTAATTGTTATTGGCATTACCTTCACTGTTGTCAAGCGCATTGCCAAGCCCATTGAGCTTTTATCAACAGATGTAGGCAAAGTCGCCGCTGGAGATCTGACCATCCAAGCGCACGTAGAAGGAAAGGATGAAATCGCGTCTCTAGCGACAAGCTTCAACAAGATGGTGCACAATCTGCGCGATTTGATTTCGCATGTAAACTCGAACGCCGAGCATGTTGCAGCCTCCTCGGAAGAGCTTACCGCCAGCGCGAACGAATCGGCCCAAGCGTCCACCCAAGTGGCCGCCTCGGTAACGGAGATCGCCGCCGGTACGGATAAGCAACTTACGGCAGTCAAAGAAACATCCCAGATCGTCACAACCATGTCGGAGAACTTAAAACAAGTCAGCAACGGCGCCAATGACGCTGCGGAAAAATCGCTGCAAGTAGCAAGCAAAGCCAAAACAAGCGGCGCCTCCATCGACCAGGCCATCGCCCAAATCAGCTTGATCGAAAAAACCGTTAACGAATCCGCCGGCGTTATTTCTAGCCTCGGCGAACGGTCTAAAGAAATCGGTCAAATCATTGACACCATTTCCGGCATTGCCAGCCAAACAAATCTGTTGGCCTTAAACGCCGCCATTGAGGCCGCCCGCGCCGGCGAACAAGGACGAGGTTTTGCAGTCGTCGCCGAAGAAGTGCGCAAACTGGCCGAGCAGTCCCAGGACGCTGCGAAAAAAATCGCCACTTTGATCAGCGAAATTCAAGGAGATACGGAAAAAGCCGTTGTGGCCATGTCTAACGGCACGCAGGAAGTGAACAAAGGCACGGAAATTATCCATGTCGCCGGCCGCGCTTTCCGCGAAATTGAAACGCTGATTACCCAGGTATCTACGCAAATTGCTGATATTTCGGCTGCGATGAAGCAAACCGAAGCAGGCAGCCGGCAAATCGTCTCTTCCGTCCAAAGTATTGACGAATTGAGCAAAGTTGCCGCTGGCGAAGCCCAAAGCGTATCCGCCGCTTCGGAAGAACAATCCGCCACCATTGTGGAAATCGCCACCGCCAGCCAAGCGCTGGCCACACGCGCGGAAGAACTGCAAGAAGCCGTACAAAAATTCAAGGTATAAATTCACAAAAAATCCCGCCTGGCTATGTATAAGCCAGGCGGGATTTTTTGACTCTTCTTTGCTTAGCCTTGTTGGCAGACGATGGACATATTTTTCACGCCCGCCGCCCGAGCCACGGCTTCACATTTGGCCATGAACAAGAAGAAAAGATTTTTGTGCGCTGTTTCGCTCAAGCTTTCATAGTTTCCCTGACCTTTAGCGATAATGACATCGGCTTCTTTAAATACCTGCTGAAAATCGGGGCTGGTCCGATGCAGCACCGTCCCCAGCGAGCCATCTCCATTACTGATTACCCTGGCTACCTCGCTCATGCCCACCTGCATGGCGTCTTCAAACGTCACATCATTAACAATCGGCTCCCCGCGCACGCCAAAATACATGGTCAACTGCGGAAACTCCCGCCGCAATTCTTCTAAAAACAGCTTATCAATGACAATTTCCCCGCAGTTGTCTCCTAAATACAAGAGCGATTGCGCCCCTGCCAAGGCTTGTTTTAGCTTGGAACTTTCATCCACCGCCAACTCCTGTTCTCTGGCGCAATGCAGTTTTTCCAGCACCATTTCCCGATCAAAGGAATGACTAGCGGCAAAATCAATCAGATTCGCCGTAATCGCCAGCTTCAACGCTGCATCAAAGGAGTCGTCAGCTTCCTGAATCATAGAACGCACCGCAGGCGACAGCCCCAAAAGCTCCTCATTATAGCTGCTGCGAATCTCCCGATACGGATCAGCGTCCTTTAAATGCTTCGTAATAATCTCCCAAGTACCCTGAATGACTTCCGGATTGGAGCGGGCGTAATCAGTTTCCTTTAAATAGCCCATAACTTCGCGCATGATAAGCTCTGTTGTTTTCTCATCGGCTCCAGCCACGGAAGATACGGTTAATACCTGCTTCAGATTGCAAAGCAGGCAATTCAAATTGAGCTGCATAAAACACTTCCTAACATTGAAAAATTGAACAAGAGTCGCGGGAGAATCGGCGACGGCGCTGGATGCGCCATGGACGGCGAAGCATCCGATCTCCACCAGTGAGGGTTACGGGGTACGATGTTTTTTAACAAGAGTAAAAGGAGTAGAGGGAGGGTTACGATTAGACTGCCTCGTCCGCGCCCGACGTCTGCGGCAAAACTTTTGCAAGCAAAGCGGTCCGCAGGGCCTGCAAAGGTAGTTGAGAGGAATAGAAATCCGGCTGTCTGAGCGCAGCGAGTTCCGGATTTCCCTTTCAACTACCTGCGCAGGAGCTGAGCGAGCTTTTGTTTTGACGCTGGCGCCGGGCAAGGACGCGATGTGACCATGTTTCTCTTATTCAAAAACCGCCCCGGAATAATCCGAGGCGGTTTTTATCTTTAGATGGCTTCCATGTCGCGCGTAGCGACAATATCAACACCAAGACCCAAAATATCGGCCATCACGATCTGGCCTTCCTTGACCGGCGCCTGCAGCTTGACGCTGCGCAGACAAGCTGCGCAGTCCATAACTTTTTCCTTCGGCAAGCTGGCCTTAGACATGACCGGCAGCAGCGCCAACGCGCCGCCTTCCACGCGCACGGTGGTGGTCAGCATACGCTTGGGAGCGGTCAGCTCTTCTTGCGCGTAGGCTTTGCCACGCGGGCAGGTGAAGCCTTCCAAATTTGTTATTTTACCGTCTTCCAACGTCACCGTACCACTGCAGCTCATAGGGCAAACAATGCAGTTCAATGCTCGTTTGGTTTCACTCATCTTAGTTTCCCTCCCGTTTGACAAGTACCGTCATCTCACCGCGTACTTGGGCTACTTTTTCCGCAGGCAAATCAATGACGATCATTTCCCCCGGCTTGGCTACGGCCTGACGGCGGCTGAGGATGGTCGTACCGCCGGACTGGACTTCAATGGAAATTTTCAGTTCCGGCTTGGCCACGCGCAGGAAAAGGCGCGCTTGCTCGCCGCCTTCGGGGACAGTAAGACGCTGCGGCACAACCGTGCGAATGCCGTCGCCAGGCTGCACCTGCACGCTGCGTTCTTCACCAGTCAATGCGCCTTGAGCGTAGCGAGCGGCAAATTTGCCGGCAATTTCCGCTTCTTCCGACACAAAGTCCACCAAGTCATGCACATGAACGACATTGCCGGCGGCAAATACGCCCGGCACCAAGGTTTGACGGCGCTGGTCCACCAAGGGGCCGCTCGTCAGCGGATGCAGCGGCACATCAAGACCGCGTGATAGTTCATTTTCAGGAATCAAGCCAACCGACAGCAGCAAGGTATCGCATTCAATAAAGAATTCCGTACCAGCCACAGGCTGCATGTGCGCATCCACTTTCGCGCAGGTTACGCCAGTCACGCGGCCTTCGCCATGGACCTTAACAATAGTATGCGCCAAGTGCAGAGGAATATCGAAATCTTCCAGACATTGCACAATATTACGAGTCAAACCGTTGGAATAAGGGCAGATTTCCAGCACGGCTTCTACTTTTGCGCCTTCCAAGGTCATGCGGCGGGCCATGATCAAGCCGATGTCGCCGGAGCCCAAAATGACGACTTTTTTACCAGGCAAGTAACCTTCCATATTCACCATGCGCTGCGCTGCGCCAGCTGTAAAGACGCCGGCCGGGCGCTCGCCGGGAATGCGGATAGCTCCGCGAGTACGCTCCCGACAGCCCATGGTCAAAATAACGGATTTGCCTTTCACTTGAATCATGCCTGCTTTGGGATTGACAGCCACTACGGTTTTATCAGGCAGCACTTCCAATACCATCGTATCGGTCATCACTTCTACGCCCGGCAGATCCTTAATGGCTGCAATGCAGCGATGCGCATAGCCAGGGCCTGTCAATTCCTCTTTAAAATGGTGCAAGCCAAAGCCGTTATGAATGCACTGCTGCAAAATACCGCCCAGCTCGCGGTCACGTTCAATCACAAGAATACTCTGCGCGCCTTCTTTGTGAGCGCTGTGCGCCGCCGACAGACCCGCAGGGCCGCCGCCAATAACAATGACGTCATACGTCGGAAAACATACTTCATTCATGGTTGTCCACCTCGCAAATTCCGGAGAGTTTGTCGTAGAACATATACGAATCGGCGCGTTCCTTGCGCACCTCGGTCACCGGAATATCCAGCTCCCTGGCGAGGATGGCCGTAACCCGCGGTCCGCAGAAGCCGCCTTGGCAGCGTCCCATGCCAGCGCGTGTGCGGCGTTTAACGCCGTCCACAGTCCGTGCGCCGCAAGGCGCTTTGATGGCAGCTACAATTTCCGCTTCTGTAATGACTTCACAGCGGCAAATCACGCGGCCATACAGAGCGTCTTTGCCAATCAGCTCCGCCTGCTTGTCCCGAGGCAGTTTGTGGAAAACCACTTTTTTAGGCAGACGCGCTTTGAAATTGGCTTTCGGGTTGAGTTGCTCGCCGTTTTGGCGCAGCATTTCCACCAGCTCTTCCGCCACAGCCGGAGCGGCTGTTAAACCAGGAGACTGCATGCCAGCAGCATGAACCAAACCAATAACCGACTCCGAAGGCCCTAAAATAAAGTCTCCCGTGCTGGAAACAGCGCGCAAACCGGAGAACTGCGTAATGGACGCATGCATCGGCATAGCCGGCATCAGCTTCTTCGCCGAAGAAATAATTTCATTCAACCCAGCCAGCGTTGTAGCCTTGTCTTCCTTGTCTTCCTGCCCTTGAGCGTTAGGGCCGATGAAAGTATTGCCATGGGTAGTAGTGCAAACCAAAATACCCTTGGAAATTTTGCTAGGCGTCGGGAATACTACGCCATTGACCAAATCTTTTTTTACTGATTTGTCAAAGAAAATATATTCTCCTTTACGAGGGGTAATGGTGAAGCTGTCATCGCCAGCCATGCGGCTGACTGCGTCCGCATAGAGACCGGCGGCATTAATAACCAAGCGGGTTTCGATACGTCCTTTGGAAGTCAGCACCGCCTTAACGGCGCCATTTTCCGTTTCAATACCTTCCACCGCGCATTCGGTAAGAACCTTGGCGCCGTTTTGCTCTGCACATTGCGCAAAAGCAAGGGCTGCGCCAAAGGGCCAGCAAACACCGGCCGTAGGAGCCCAAAGAGCCCCTTCCACGGTAGGGTTGAGGTTAGGCTCACGCTCAAGGACTTCATCGCGGCTGAGCATCATTAAGCCAGGCACGCCGTTTTCCTTACCCCGTACTACCAGGTTTTTCACGGTTTCCATTTCTTCTTCATTGGTAGCTACAACAAGAGAACCGGTCCATTTAATATCTAAGCCCAGTTCGTCTTCCAGCTCATGATACAGCTGATTGCCTCGCACATTGGTACGAGCCTTCAACGAGCCATGGGGCGCGTCAAAACCGGCATGAAGAATCGCACTGTTCGCCTTGGTTGTACCTGTAGCTAAATCAGGCTCCTTCTCTACCAGCACCAGGTCCAGCTCATATTTGGACAATTCCCGGGCAATGGCTGTACCGACAATGCCGCCGCCAATAACAACGACGTCGGTTTTAAAAATGGTCTCCATAGATTTGCCTTCACTTCCTTCTTTTTATTTCCTGCAAAGAAAAACCGGACGAAAAAAAGAGAATAGCCATGAATACGCCACCAGCTTTACAGCTGCCGACCTATTCTGGACATTCTCTTATCTCTCTGTCCGCTATGAAATTGGATGATCTTCGCCAACCGCGAAGAGTTTGAGAAAAAAATAACTATATATTCTTTTCTCACTTTTTATATTTTATATGTTTTATTTAAGCTCTGCAAGTACTGACTCTCAGAAAGACTGTCAGAATTATTCCGGTTCCTGTTTATTACTTCTATACAGCATCATTTACTACAATCTCACAAAACGTCCCTTCAAAAAGGACATAGCAAGTTTTTCTTAATACAGGGTATATAATTTATATGCACATTTGACAAATTTTTCTTTTTACATTTTCCTTGTACATTTTGTTTATTTTTGTCCATTTTAAAAATAAAACAGCAAATATTGTAAAAATTTATCTATTTATATTTCTTCTGGTAGACATAATACTATTTTCAAATCGTTCGTCTTGGTTTACAATATGAACTGTGGAAATTTTCGTATTATTCACTCTCGCTACATAGTCAGAAAAAGGACGACAATGCCTGTTGCCTTTTGTCAGAAAATATAGTAGCATATAAATGGGCGTTAGGAGATCTGCTATGCAAGCTTATATCCTCACCCGCGGCAATTTACATACGGGACTAGAGATAAGGAGAAAAGTCCGCATTAGAACTCGTTTAACGATGAGTTCTCTGTTGACCTTTCTCTCTTTTTGTTTTTCTTTCTGATTACATAAGAATTAAGAAATTTGTTCCTTCTCTTTACTTAATACTAGCGCGCGCATACCTGAAATAGATTCCCGGACTTTTCTGTTTTGGCGTCTCTCTTAGTTCTCTGCAGAGTATCCAAGTATCCCTAGTTTTATCCAAATTTATTTTCTACTAGAGAAAGGAGAAAAAAGTATGGACAACTTGTTGGGTGAATTTCTAGGTACCATGGTTTTATGCGCTTTTGGTTGCGGGGTTGTAGCAAGCACCTTGCTCACCGGCTCCAAAGGACAAAACGGCGGCTGGATCGTTATCACCGCTGGCTGGGGTTTTGCTGTTGTAATGGGGGTTTATACCGCTATTACCTGCGGTGCGCCGCAGGCCGACCTCAATCCTTCTGTAACATTGGCTAAGTATTTCATGGGCATCTACAAAACCTTCGGTCATGCTGCGGCTACTATGTTGGCTGAGCTTGCCGGCGGCTTTGTCGGCGGCGTTATTTGCTGGCTGGCATATCTCGGACACTGGGAAAAAACAGAGGACCAAGGCTTCAAGCTTGGTATCTTCTGCACCGGTCCTGCAATCCGGAATACTACTAATAACTTCATCTGCGAAGTTATCGCTACGTTCTTCCTGATTTTCGGCATCTTCTGCATCTTCGGTAAAGGCGTTGGCGGCATGGCTCCTGGCATGGGACCTTATGTTGTCGGTATCCTGATCTGGGCTTTGGGCATGAGCTTTGGCGGTCCTACCGGTTACGCCATGAACCTGGCTCGTGACCTCGGACCTCGTTTGGCTCACGCCGTTCTGCCGATCGCTGGTAAAGGCGGCTCCGACTGGGGTTATGCCTGGATTCCCTGCGTAGCTCCGCTCGTAGGCGCATCCATCGCCTATGTCTTCGGTCACGCAATTGGCATCATGTAATTTGCTCTCCTGTTTCTTCGCGTGTTCTAAGGAGGCCGGTTTTAACCAGCCGGTCTCCTTCCATTTTAGGATTAATAACGTGTAAAAAGGAGTGTTGTCCGCATGTCGAAGTACATCCTGTCTCTTGACCAAGGTACAACCAGTTCCCGTGCTATTTTGTTTGACCATGAGTCCAACATTATCGCTGTCGCCCAAAAGGAATTCCGTCAAATTTTCCCTAAACCGGCTTGGGTTGAGCACAACGCAGACGAAATCTGGGCTACCCAGATCGGCGTTGTCGCTGAAGTTATCGCCACTGCCGGCATCAACGCTTCGGACGTTGCCGCTATCGGCATTACCAACCAACGTGAAACCACGGTGGTTTGGGACAAGCACACCGGCAAACCCGTCTATAACGCCATTGTTTGGCAAAGCCGTCAAAGTATTGATATCTGCAACGATATCAAAGCGAAAGGCCTGGAGCCTTTATTCCGCAAAAAAACCGGCTTAGTTATGGATGCCTACTTCTCCGGCACCAAAGTAAAATGGATTTTGGACCATGTAGAAGGCGCCCGTGAACGTGCAGAAAAGGGCGATTTGCTGTTCGGAACGATCGACACCTGGCTGACTTGGAAACTGACCGGCGGCAAAGTACATGTCACCGACTATTCCAACGCTTCCCGTACTCTGATGTACAACATCCGCGAGCTGAAATGGGACGAAGAGCTCTTGGAAATCCTCACCGTTCCTAAATGCATGCTGCCGGAAGTACGTCCTTCCAGTGAAAAATACGGCATGACCGACGCTCAGATTTTCTTCGGCGCCGAAGTACCTGTCGCTGGTATCGCCGGCGACCAACAGGCTGCTCTTTTCGGTCAGACCTGCTTCAAACCAGGCACTGCCAAAAATACTTATGGCACCGGCTGCTTCATGCTTATGAACACCGGCGAAAAACTCTACAACTCCAATAACGGTCTGTTGACCACCATCGCTTGGGGCCTCGACGGCAAAGTGGAATACGCCTTGGAAGGCAGTATCTTCATCGCCGGCGCCGCTATCCAGTGGTTGCGCGACAGCCTGAAGATGATCGAATCTGCTTCAGATTCCGAATTCTTCGCCAGCAAAGTTGACGATGCTGAAGGCGTCTACGTCGTACCGGCCTTCGCCGGCTTGGGCGCTCCTTATTGGGATATGAAAGCCCGCGGCGCTATCTTCGGCCTGACCCGTGGTTCAACAAAGAGCCATCTCATCCGCGCTACTTTGGACTCCCTGTGCTATCAGACCCGGGACGTTCTGAGCGCTATGGAAAGCGATTCCGGCATCAAACTGCAGGCTCTGAAGGTAGACGGCGGCGCCGTTGCCAACAACCTGTTGATGCAGTTCCAAGCTGATATTCTGGATGTGCCTGTTGACCGTCCAGAAATCACAGAAACCACCGCTCTGGGCGCTGCCTACCTGGCAGGTCTGGCTGTAGGCTATTGGGCAACCAAAGAAGATCTGGTTAGCAGCTGGAAACTCAATCAGCGCTTCCAACCGGATATGCCTGCTGAAAAACGCGAAGGTTATTACAAAGGCTGGCAGAAAGCGGTTCAGCGTTCCATGAACTGGGAAGACTAATCCCTTCTAAACAACCAAACGCCCCTCGGCTCAATCCACGGAGCCGAGGGGCGTTTTTGTTTGTTAAGTGTCAACGAACTATTAAAACCGAGGGTACGAAGATTGAACAAGAGAATCGGAGTCACGAGAGGGTACGCAAGAGAATTATGAAAAAATCATTTTAAAAACTCATCCCCCGTAACCCTCACTGGTGGAGACCGGATGCTTCGCCGTCCATGGCGCATCCGGCACTAGGCGCATCCAGCGCCGTCGCCGATTCTCATCGCGACTCCTGTTCAATACCGTTCCTTTTCTCCTCACCTCGCAGCGCTACCCAGAGAGCTACTGCGGCCAGCAAGCCCAAACAGCCGCCAAAGTAAAACGGAGCTGCTACACCAAAGAGCTCCCAAAGCAGCCCGGCCAAAATGGACGCAGGCAGCAGCGCAACACCCACTAAAAGCGCATGCAAGCCGTACACAGTGGCTTTTTGCCCTTCCACAGCCATATCCGCCAGCAGCGCCTTTTCTACGCCCTCTGTCAAGCCGATATACAGGCCGTACACGACGAAAAGCCCTATCACCGGCCAGGAGCTTTCCGCAACGGCAAAGCCAAGATATACCAAGCCATAGAGCAAGTAACCGCTTACCAACAGCCGCCGCCGACCCAAACGATCTGAAAGCGCCCCCGCAGGATACGCCAAAAGAAAATAGCTGATATTCATCAGCAAATAGAGCAAAATCACTTCCGCTGCGGAAAAACCCAGCGTCCCCGCCCGTACCAGTAAAAACTGATTGGAAGAGTTACCGAGATTAAATAAAAAGCTGATGACCAAAAAATACTTGAGCTGCGGCGCCAGGGAACCCCAGGAAAAAGCCAGCTCTTTCGCTTTTTGCGCTGCCGAACGGCCCTCTTCCTTCACCAGAAATAATAAGGCCGCGCCAAAAAAAGCCGGCGCCAACGCCACCAGAAATACGATCTGATAATCCCCGTTATAGCTGGTAAAAAGCCAATAGGCAAGACCAATGCCAAGGACGGCTCCTGCGGTATCCATAGCGCGATGCAGCCCAAAGGCCTTGCCTCTTGAATCAGCGCTGCTGGCATCAGCAATTAAGGCATCCCGAGGAGCCGTACGAATGCCCTTGCCAAAACGGTCGCTGACGCGGCCCCATAAGATGCCTGTCCACGTTGTCGCCACAATAAAAAATACTTTTGCCGCCGCTGACAAGCCATAGCCGAGAATGGCCAAAGGCTTGCGCCGGGCGAAGCGGTCTGCTACGCGCCCGGAAAACAATTTAAGCAAACTGGCCAGGCTCTCAGCGACCCCTTCAATAACACCTAAAATGGCAGGCGAAGCCCCTAGCACCGTGGTGACATAGAGCGGAATCAGCGGATAGAGCATTTCACTGGATACATCTGTAAACAGACTGACTAGACCCAAAATAATCACATTGCGATGCATCTTCATCACCTGCCCTTCGGCGGATGTCGGTTGTCATGGCGTTTATACTGAATCTCACAAAATCCCCCTGGCCCTGCGGGCCATCCCCCTTTGGCAAGGGGGACTTTACTTTGCCTCTCTTATTAAAGGGAGGTGCCGCCACGGCGGCGGAGGGATTCGACTCCTGTTAAAAAATCCGTAACCCCTACTTTCCCATAGCCTCTTCGACGGCTACGGCCACGGCCACGCTGGCGCCAACCATGGGGTTGTTGCCCATGCCGATGAGACCCATCATCTCCACATGCGCCGGCACCGAAGACGAACCCGCAAATTGCGCATCCGAATGCATGCGGCCCAAGGTATCGGTCATGCCGTACGAAGCCGGCCCGGCCGCCATATTATCCGGGTGCAGCGTTCGCCCGGTGCCGCCGCCGGAAGCCACGGAGAAATAGCGTTTTCCCTGCTCCAGACATTCCTTCTTGTACGTCCCGGCCACAGGATGCTGGAACCGGGTCGGATTGGTGGAATTGCCGGTAATGGAAATATCGACGCCCTCCAAATGCATAATCGCAACGCCTTCCATGACGTCATCCGCGCCATAGCAGCGCACTTTGGCCCGCTCGCTTTGCGAGTAGGCTTTTTCCCGGACGATGTTCACCTTGCCTGCCGCGTAATCAAAGGCGGTCTGCACATAGGTAAAACCGTTCACCCGAGAAATAATCAGCGCCGCATCCTTGCCCAAGCCGTTCAAAATAACGCGCAAAGGCTCTTGACGCACCTTATTGGCGGAACGGGCGATGCCGATAGCGCCTTCTGCGGCGGCGAATGACTCATGACCTGCCAGAAAGGCGAAGCACTTTGTTTCTTCCCGCAGCAGCATCGCTGCCAAACGGCCATGGCCCAGGCCAACCTTGCGGTTGTCCGCCACAGAACCGGGAATGCAAAAAGCCTGCAGACCTTCGCCGATAACTTCCGCCGCATCCGCCGCCTTGGCGCAGCCTTTTTGAATCGCGAGCGCCGCTCCCAAGGTATACGCCCAACAAGCATTGTCAAAACAAATAGGTTGGATACCTTTAACGATAGCTGCTATATCCAAACCCTTTTGCTGGCAGATATCCTGGGCCTGCTCTAACGACTGCAGCGATACCTGCTGTAAAAATTGCTGTAATTTTGCTTCTCGACGTTCATAGCCTTCAAATTTCACCATCATGTACACCTCCCTTATTCGTGCCGCGGATCAAGATAACGAGCCGCTTCGCTATACCGTCCGTATTGACCGGTCGCTTTTTTCACTGCTTCATTGGCATCTGTGCCTTTTTTAATCATTTCCATCATTTTTCCTAAATGCACAAATTGGTAGCCAATTACTTCCCCGTCTTCGTCAAGACCTAAGGAGGTCACATACCCTTCCGCCAGCTCTAAATAGCGCGGCCCCTTTGCCTGTGTGCCGTACATAGTGCCAATTTGGCTGCGCAAACCTTTACCCAAGTCTTCCAGACCTGCTCCCACAGGCAGGCCGTTTTCGGAAAACGCCGTCTGACTTCGTCCATAAACAATTTGCAAAAACAGCTCGCGCATGGCGGTATTAATAGCGTCGCAAACCAAGTCCGTATTAAGAGCCTCCAAAATGGTCTTGCCCGGCAGAATTTCAGCAGCCATCGCTGCTGAGTGAGTCATGCCGGAGCAGCCAATCGTCTCCACCAAAGCCTCTTCAATGATGCCGTTTTTTACGTTGAGAGTCAGCTTGCAGGCGCCCTGCTGCGGCGCACACCAGCCCACGCCGTGCGTCAGCCCGCAAACATCCTTGACTTCCTTGACCTTCGTCCAGGCGCCCTCCTGAGGAATAGGCGCAGCGCCGTGATTAGCCCCCCGGGCCACGCAGGTCATGCCTTGTACTTCTGCTGAATACTGCATTGAAACGCTCCTTTCTATAACCTAAATAATCATAGGTATATACCTATATAAAAAGACCGCTTATGCGGTCTTTTTTTCATCCCAGCTGCTTTTCATATTCCTGTGCTGTCAACAACGACGGCATGTCTTCGGTCATACTAATTTCAACCAGCCAAGCTTTGCCGTAAGGTTCTTGATTGACCAGCTCCGGCTCATCCTCTAAAGCCTCGTTCACAGCAATAATTTCCCCGGTTACCGGCGCATACACGTCAGAAACGGATTTGACCGATTCCACCACAAGCAAGCTATCGCCGGCGTTCACCTTGCGACCCAATTGGGGCAAATCCACAAAGACCACATCGCCTAATTCGGCTTGCGCATAATCGGTAATACCCACGACAACTGTTTTTTCGTCCTTGCTCCGCACCCACTGATGTTCCGGTGTATACGCCAGATCTTCGGGAAAATTCATCATCCTCCGCCTCCAGACTATTATTTATCTAGCTCTACCTTTTTCTTCTGGAACGATATTGGCTGATCGCTGTCAATCCGTTGCAAGACCCATTTTTTATTCTGGTATTTCCAAAGCGCCGTCATTTTAGCAATGCGGCTGCTGCTCTCTAAAAGTTCTTGTGTTGACAGCAGTTCCTGCGTGCCATCTCCATCCTGATCCACCGCTTGCAGGGCAATTAAAGGCAACGAATCCACCTGGATCTGTATTTTACTTTTCATCACGCCGTCTTTATTGTAGACCTGTTCTTTAACATAACGTTCTTTCCCGGCTTGTACATCCAGGTAAAATTGAGCCCCGCTGGACTGCTCTGTTAAAGCCCCTTGAAAATTGGGTATAAGGGTTCCCTTTATATCCAGCACAGGCTGATTTTCTGGAGTAAATAAGGGTTTAATCCCCTTCTCTCCCCAAGTAAATATTTGAAAATCACGCACCCCTTTATTCGCCCCGGTTGCCACAGAAACCAAAATCTCCAGCGGGCTCTCGCCGGTTACCTCTACGGTTTCCAAAATAACCTCATAGCCTGCAGTACCTACTTTGGTTTTGCTGATTTTTTGCGTAGCCCCATCTTTAATGCGCAGTTCCAAGTTCATGCGGAACTTACTATTTTCATAAACAGAAGAGCCTAAAACCGTAACCGTCTCATTTACGCCATCATGGTTTAAATCGACTTGGATCTCTTTCATAATTTCCGGCGTGCCCGGCGCCGCTGACGCCGACGCGCCGGTTAAAAGCAGAAAAGCCAACCCTAAAATGCCTATCTTAAGATTCATTGTAGTTCCTCCTGCTATCACTGTCTTTTCTCTATTATACCTATCTTAACGCTTAAATACGACCCTTAGTAAGGATAAATACAGTTATGCCACCGCTTATACCAAAGCTCCTAGGCTTAAAATCCCCTTTCGGGTATTTCGCGGTTCGATAGCAACGTCTCTCCAATTTATTATCCAACAGCAAAAAGCCGGCTTTACAAGGAACAATGTTCTTGCAAAACCGGCTTTCTTCTTATCTCTTACTGAGCCTTCAGGCCGTGCAAAAAGGCGCGTACAGAGTATTCTAAGACCGTATTGACGTCGCTGTCCAGAACCTGCTCTGCCGGGTTGTCGTTGATAAACATGCGCCACCAGAATTGCCCTACCGCGACAGTAGAAAAGCTATTGTACTGCAGCTCTGCATTATCCTTGGGCAGCTTTCCTTCTTTCTGCATTTGCTCGAAATAGGCAATCAAGTGTTTTTTCATTTCCACAGGAAACTGCCGGATCTTCGCCCGCAGCTCGGGAATATTATTATCTTCTTTCAAAAAGATATTCATCAGACGACGATTATGTTCCAGGTGTTTATAATGGGCCTTGCAGATATTCATTAAATCAATATCCGGATTGCCTGTCAATTGATCATGGAAGATTTCCTGAAACGGAAAGGAAACCGAAAAACGATCAAAAGCCTCCATCAACATATTTTTTTTGCTGGTAAATTTGCGAAACACCGTCATCTCGCTAACGCCAGCGCCTGCCGCCACTTCCTTGATGGTTACAGCCCGAAATCCTTTGGCGGAAATCAGATCCATCGCCACATACATAATCCGATCTTTCGTGTCCATTCCTCGCATATACCCTTATCCCCTTTCATTCCCTATTCATCACGGCCTGTCTCCGCGATAACACACCACTTTTTATGTAGATTCTTTATTGGGTTACCTCATAATGCACTGCATAGGAACCCAAATTCTTCATCCAAACACAACGCTGCCGCACCGCTTGAATAGCCTCGGCAATTTTCGGCTGCGCCGCATCTCCGTCGATATCCATTAAGAAAACATATTCTCCCATTTTGGTTCGCGCCGGACGCGACTCAATACGCGTTAAATTAACTTCTCTTTTAGCGAATTCCGCTAAAAGCTCATACAGCCTGCCTGGTTTTTCGCCGTCAATACGGCAAATCAAAGAAGTCTGCACTGATTCGCCTTTGCAAGAAACCGGTTTCTTCACCAAAAGCACAAAGCGCGTACAATTTCCTTCATCATCCTGAATACTTCGCTCCAGCAACTTCAAACCATATAATTCGCCTAAAAGCGAGCTGCCAATGGCCGCATCGCCGTCACCGGAAGCAACGCGCCGCGCTGCCTCTGCAGTGCTGACCACAGGAATTCTAGCCGCCTGCGGATACTTTCGTCCTAAAAAAGCCCTGCACTGCGCCAACGCCTGAGGATGCGACAAGATGCTGTTTGGTTTCTCACAATTCTGCGCTACCCAAAGATCATGACGAATTGGCCAGCGCACATCCTGCTGGATAAATAAATCCATTTCATGCACCAGCAAATCCAAGGTCACATTAACCGAGCCTTCCCAGGAGTTTTCAAAAGGAACGACACAGCAATCCGCTTCGCCTTGAGCCACAGCCCACATAGCATCTTCGATACTTGGAAATCCTTGTAACTGCCATTCGTCTTTTGCTAAAAATCGAGCTACTTCCTCACTATAGGTTCCTTCCGGTCCCAAATACGCCATGCATCGCTTCTGCGTCATCCTTCTGCCTTCCTTTCCTTGTTATGTTCATGTTAGAACATAGTATAGCTGATATTTTACAGTAACACAATATACGTTTTGTTAATAATTTGTTGTTCTCATGACATTGTCCACAATAAAAGAAGGTCCGCGCCGTATGGCGCGGACCCCTTATACACTTACAACGACTATACCTTTTCTAATTCTTCTTTTCGTTCACGGTACTCTTCCAAAGTGATTTCGCCTTTGGCCAAACGAAGCTTGAGCACTTCCAGCGCGTTAACCGGCGCTTCTTCATGCTTAGTAACCGAGCCGCCCTTCAGCGAGCGGAACAGCCACACTGCAAACAGTACCAGCACCGCCAGCACCAGCACATGCATCAGCATGCCAATGCCCATCCCTAAATATCCAAAAGGTCCTCCGCCAAATCCATGCATCCACATACGAAGCGCCTCCTTTCTTTTCTTCATCTTCAGTATAACGAAAGAATTTGAAGAAACGATGAAGAAATTGTGACATCTTTCGCACATACAAGAAGAAAAGAAAAAAGAGTACGAGGTGCAAACTTTAAACAAGAGTAGAAGGAGTAAAGGGAGGGTACGACAGAGGGTTAGTATTTTTTTAGAAGTTACTCTCTCCTTTTAAAACGAACTTCAAAGCAGCTGCCTTCACCTAAACGGCTTTGCACCGTCACTTTGCCACCCTGGGCTTCCACCAAGCGACGCACGATGGCCAGACCAATGCCGGAACCGCCGCTGCGGCGGTCTCTAGAAGCGTCCACCCGGTAAAAATGCTCGAAAATATACGGAAGATGCTCCGGCGCTATCCCCTCCCCTGTATCACTAACGGCTAAAAGCACATCCCTTTCTTCTTGCCGCACAGCCACCGTCACCCGCCCGCCAGGAGGCGTATGGCGCAACGCATTAGTAAGCAAATTATAAATAATTTGGTTCATGCGTTGACTGTCCAAAAGTAATGCCGGCACTTCTACCGCTTCCGCCTGCAAGACTACCTGCTTTTCCTCGGCTAGAGGCTGCAGCATGCCTGCCGCTCGGGCCGCAAGCACGTGAAGCTTCACCTCTTCTTTTACTAAAGGAAGCTGCCCGGTCTCCGCTAAAGATAGCTCCCGCAAGTCTTGAATCAAGCGGTTCAAATGCAGCGCCTCTTCCCGCAAAGAAGATAAGGTTTTTTCATCTGTTGGTACAATGCCGTCCAGCATGCCTTCCAAGTTTCCCTGAATGACTGCCAAAGGCGTACGCAGTTCATGAGCGACGTCAGCCAAAAAGCGCTGCCGCAATTGAACCGCTTCCTTCAAGGACAAGGACATATGGTTAAAAGTCTCCGCCAACTGTCCTATTTCATCTTTTTGCTCTACAGGCACCGTTTCTCCGTAACGGCCGTCAGCAATACCTTCCGCTGCCTTTCCTAAACGCCGCAACGGCTCGGTAATACCTTTCGCTAAAAAAAAGCTAAAACCTAAACCGAAAAATACCATGACCGCTCCCACCCAAAACAGCGAATCATGGATATTGTTGAGATAGGCTTCCTCCTGCCCGCCGCCATGCAAGCCCTGCATAGACAGGTACGTCTCAAAATGCAGCATCATTTGGTAGTTAGCTAAAAAAACCAGAATCACAACGGTTACGGTGATGGATAAAAAAACCAGCCCGGCAATCCGGTAACGAATACTGTTCATTCCGTTTCACTGCTCCATTTATAACCTACGCCATATACAGTTTGCACCAGCTGCTGCTCTTCCCCCAGCTTGCGCCGCAAATTTTTCACATGAGCGTCTACGGTCCGCTCGTAGCCTTCAAAAGCATAGCCCTGTACCTGCTCCACCAGCTGCAGTCTAGAAAAAACCCGCCCAGGTCTAGAAGCCAGCGTTTCCAGCAGTTTATACTCCGTCGGCGTCAGTTCCAGCTCTTTGCCATGCAGCAAGGCTCGATGCTGCTCCGTCAACATCACCAAAGGCCCTTGGCGCAGTTCATTTTCCGTCGGCATTTCCCGGCGGCTGCGCCGTAAAATCGCCTTGGCCCGGGCCACCACTTCCCGGGGACTGAACGGTTTTGTCACATAGTCATCCGCCCCCAGTTCCAGGCCAATTAAACGATCCGCTTCTTCATCCCGGGCCGTCAGCATTAAGATAGGCACATCACTGGTTTTGCGCAAACTCCGGCATACTTCCCAGCCATCGAGACCGGGCAGCATTAAATCCAATACAATGAGATCCGGCGCCTCTCGCAGAGCCAGCTCTAGGGCCTCCGGACCATTTGTCGCTTCCAAAACAGCAAAGCCGTTCTTTAAAAAATAAGCGCTTAACAGCTCTAGGAGCTTTTGGTCGTCGTCTACCAGCAATACCCGCAATGTCTTCGCTCTCCTTTCCAAAATAGCATATTTAACAAGAGTAGAAGGAGTAAATGGAGGGTTGGGCAGATGGTTTTGAAATTCGAAAAACAGAGAAAGCAAAGAGAGCCTTTATTTCTCTTCGTTTCCTCTGCCCTCTTAATTCTGCGTAAAATCAGTCTTTATTGTCCATGATGCTGTCCGTGCTGCATCATCCCGCCGTCCAGCTGCGGCTGCCAGCCCATAATGGTTGGGTCCACCATGCCGAAGACCATGGCCACATGAGTGATAATCAGAAACGCCGTCAGCAGTAGAAAATGGTACTTCATTTTTTCCCTTGCCGACGCTTGACCGCCCCAAACTCCCAGCTCCAATAAAGCGATGGCTACCAGCGGCACCCCGGCTAATAGATACGAACCTACGGCCAAAACATCAGCCGGTCCTCTCCAGGCTAAATTCGGCAGCACCTGCGTTCCCAACTGCGCCATAATCCCGAAAAAGTACACGCCCAGCACAATACCGGCTATTTTGTGCACCTGACGCAGCGTTCCTTCGTAACGCTGACTAAAGAGCAGCACAAACTCCATGGCCACCAAGGCTTCCGCCAAGGCCACCGGGATTACCATGTAAATAATTAGATTCCAAGGCTGGCTGGCCGCCAGCAGCTCCATATAATGGGTCATGCTCATTGTTACTTCCTCCTCAGTTCTTTTGTTGTTCCTTGCTTTAAGAATAACCAACAATTGTGAAGAACTGATGAAGAAAGTATGCGCAAATCATGAGGAAACCCTATATTTTGAACAAGAGAATCAGAGTGACCGGAGGATACAACGGAGGACTATCGCTTTTTTATAATTTTACGATTCACGGGGGAGCTGCTGGTTTAATGAGTTCATCGCCAGAACAAAAGATTTTTTAGCCTAGCAAGAAAGGGCGACTGCAGGAATAGCACCGCTATTTCAAGGTTGCCCTGACACAGCTAGGCGAAAAAAGAATTGTCCTGGCGTGTGTACGAACGAACCAGCAGCTCCCTTAGAACCCAAGCGTTTGTTTCAGCGCTTTCGCTTTATTACGGCTTACAGGAACTTCATGCCCGTTTTTCATGCGCAACATAAAAGAACTGTGAAACCAAGGAACGATTTCGCGGATCTCCGCCAAATTCACCAAATACTGGCGGTGCACCCGCATGAAAGACTGCTTCTCCAGCAATTCTTCCACCTCTTTCAGACTCAACGGACACAAGTGCTTATTTTCCGCAGTATGCACAAAAACGTCTTTCTCGTTAACCTGCACAAAAACAATGTCCTTAGGAGCCAAAGGCACAATATTACCTTTTTCCAACACGCAAATCCGGCACAATGCCGGCTGCGCTTCGCCGTTGCCCCGCAAAGCAAAGGAACGAATTTTACGCAAGACCTCGTCTAAACGATCTTCTTCGATCGGCTTGGTCAAATAACCAACAGCCGAAGTGGAAAAGGCCTCCAACGCATGCTCGGCAAAAGCCGTTACAAAAACGATCAGCGGCGGCTGCGACAATTGCTTGAGTTTTTGCGCCAGCTCTAAACCGCTAAGGCCTGGCATTTGAATGTCGAGAAACAAAATATCGATACTATGCTCCACTAAATATGCCAAAGCGTCGGGAGCACGAGAAAATTTAGCGGAGATTTCCATATCCACATACTGTTTTAACAAGTACTCAATTTCATCGCAAATGGGCGCTTCATCATCGACAATAACCACCTTATACCGCATGCTGTACCGACCCTTTCCAAGGAATGCGAAGCTCCACTTGCGTTCCCTGCCCTTCCTGGCTTTGCACCTGCAGGCTTGCCTCTTCACCATAAAAACTCAGAATACGGCCATTAACATTTTTCAAGCCAATGCCGTCACTGCGGAATTCTTTCAATTTCCGCAGCGTTTCTTCCTGCATGCCAATGCCATTATCGCAAACCCGGATAATCACCTGCTCGTTTTCATAAAAAGCCAGTATCTCTAATTCACACGCATCGGTCTTAGGAAAAAGTCCGTGCTGTACTGCGTTCTCCACCAAAGGCTGCACCGATAATACCGGCACCAATAGCGGCTTTACTTCTTCCGCCGCCTTTACTTTCACGCGCAAGCGGTTGCCAAAACGCCGTTTGGCAATCTCCAAGTAGGCATGAATTCCCTCTAGCTCATCACCCAAGGGGACCACATCCTGACGCTGCTGAAAGCTGCGTTTTAAGAGCGTAGATAAATGCGACAAAAGTTGTCGCGCCGTGTCCGGATCTGTACGACAAAAGGACATGATAATGGACAAGGTATTAAATAAAAAATGCGGATTAATCTGCGCCTGCAACGCTTTCAGTTCCGCCTTCTCACGCATCAAAACCTGCTGATCCATTTCCGCCAACTCCAATTGCACCGATAAAAGATGCGCTACGCCACTGGCAATGCGAATATCGAAGGGTGAAATTCCATCCTCATGCGACCGGAAAAGTTTAATTGTACCGATAGCCTTGCCATGCGCCATCAACGGCGCAATCACGCTGGACCGCAGTGGACACGACAGCTGCGGACACTCGCGAATACCTTCATTTTTATGCACAACCACCTGGCCGCTTTGCAAAGCCTCCCGAGTAGCCTGACCAGCAATCGGCTGTCCGGCGGTATGATGGTCCGCGCCGTCGCCGATAAAGGCAATGATCTTATCCTTATCGGTAACCGCCACCGCGTCCATATTCGTGATGTTGTGAATAATGCCGGCAATCATCCTCGCCGACTCTTCATTCAAGCCCTGGCGAGCGTAAGGCAGCGCTTGCGTAGCAATATCAAGAGCCTGTTCCGCCGCTTTAGCTCCGTAAAGAGACTGTTCTTCAAGAATGTTCTTCAAAATGACAATAAAAATAATGGTACCCACGACACTTACGATCGTCGTCGGCAAGGCAATGGCCTTTTCCATAGCAAGCGCTTTTTCATAAGGCTGCGCCAGCAGCATCACCAAGCTTTTTTGAATAAATTCTCCTGCTAATGCTACGGCAGCGCCCGTTTTCCAATCTAGCCGCGCAAAACCCACTTTACGCCGAACCAAGCCAGCCATTAAACCAACCACTAGGCTGGCAACCGCGCAAATTTCCGCCGTAAAGCCGCCGATGGAATAGCGGTGAATGGCGCTGGCGGCCCCTGTAGCCACCCCTACTAACGGCCCGCCCATAAAACCGCTCATAATCACCCCTACCATGCGGGTATTAGCCAGGGCGTCATGAACGGGAATTCCTGTATAAGTACCAATAGCCGATAAAATAGAAAAAGCCACGCTCAAGGTCAGCCAATGCTTTAAGCGATAGGGCTGTGTAGCGCACTGGATGATATAGCGATTGCGCCCCATCAAATACGCCGCTAACGCCACAAAAGACATGTTTAAACTTAATTGCAGCAGCAACTCGAGATCCATAATAATCTCCCTCTGTGTCATTTTCTTCAGTGTATCACGAATGAATCAATAACAGAAAGTACGAGAATATAGAATTTTTAACAGCAAGAAACGAACAAGAGAACCAGAGTTACCGGAGGGCACGAGAGAGGACTATAATTATAAATTAATTTTATACAGGCAGCTGCGACTATAATGAACGCTCCGCTAAAATTAGAAATTTTTTTGTCAGACGCGAAAGAAAACGCAGGCATAGCGGCGCTCTGCCGAGGCTTTCTGACAAAATCTGGCGGAAAAAGATCTGTTTTAGCGCGTAGCGTGATTTAGTCGCAGCTGCCTGAAAAAAAGACGCCAACCTCTTCCAAAAGGCGGCGTCCACAACAAAATAATATATTGCACGCCGAAAAAGACCTATTCGTCTTACCCGGCATCGGGGAATCAATCAACCTTCCTTACACAAGTCCAAGCCACTTCCAGTAGGTGGCAGCCAGTACCAGCGTCAGCGCATAAGCGATAATGCATAACGGTACGCCGGTGCGGATAAAATCCTTAACCTCAAATGTTTCCGTCGCATACGCCACCATATTCTGCGGCGCATTGACCGGCAAAATAAAGCCGAAGCTAATGACATATTGCAGCAACATAGTCATACCTACAACATTAACGCCTGCTTCCGGCGGCATGCCCTGGAGAATGGAAATAATGATCGGAATCATCGCGGCCGCCAAAGCGGTCGCACTGGCAAAACCAAGATGAATAATGATCAAAAACGCAGCCAAGACCGCGAAGACGATCAAAGCCGGCATAGTCTGCAATCCGAACCAGCCTACAATCATTTTAGCCAGCCAAGCAGCGGCTTTAGTTGAAAGAATAGCCGAGCCTAAGCTAATACCCACGCCGAAGAGCAGCAGCGTACCCCAGGGAATCTTGCTCTGCGCTTCTTTCCAGGTCATAATGCCGATGCCGGGCAACAGCATCAAGGAAATAGCTGCAATGGTCGTCGAAGAGGTATCAAAATTGTGGAGTATTTTTTCCGTAGCCCAGAAACACAGAAGCACAATGGAAATAGCAAAGAGCTTTTTCTCTTCCGCCTTCATCGGACCTAATTGCGCCAGTTCCCTGGCAATTGTTTCTTTTCCGCCTTCGATTTCACGCGTTTCCGGCGGCATCATTTTCAACAAAATGTAGTATAGGACCACCGACATAATAATGGCGAACGGAGCGGCGGCAATAAACCAGTCCAGCCAGCTGATATATACGCCCAGTTGCTTTTCAATAAAGCCCAGAGCGATCATATTCTGCGCCGCCGCTGTCTTAATGCCCACATTCCAAATACTGTCCGCCTGGGCAATGGCGATCATCAGCATGCCTGCAAAACGGCTTTTCTTCTCCACGCCGAAAGCCAGAATAATCCCCATAACAATGGGTACCATACAGGATACGCGCGCTGTCGTACTGGGAACAAAGAAGCTCAAGAAAAAGCCGACAAAAATGACGCCGGCCAGCACCCGGTTGGTACGGGCGCCGATCTTCGACAAAATCACCAAGGCAATGCGCCGATCCAAGCCTGTTTTTGTCATGGCCGCCGCCAGGAACAAGGCGCCGCCGACCAAAGCCAGCGCCGTATTGCTAAAACCTCCCAGGGCCATGGTCAAGCCCTTGGAGGTCCCCAAGAGCTTGGCAGGACTTGCCACATCAGGAGCTGTACCCAAAAGAAAAGCCATTAACGACAAGATAACCGCAGCGCTTGTTGGATAGGAAACCGCCTCAGACATCCAAATGATAACGGAAAAAACTAGAATACCCAGCATGCGATGCCCTGCCGTAGGCAAGCCCGCAGGCGTCGGCAGCGCCAGGATGATTCCCAAGAGAATTACAGCCGCTGCTAAAAACAAATACTGCTTTCGGCAGTTGCTCTCAACGGAACCGCTTTGTGTTGTTTTCGACATACACTTCCACCTTTTCCTTAAAAACATTGAAACAAACTCTATCATTTTCTCAAGGAGTGTGAATTTAAGGCTATATCCTTATTTTTTTGCCGAAATCAAGGCCGCTCCTAAGGACAAAGCCTTTTGGTTGACTTCTTCCGTTCCCGCCGGTACGCGAGACAGCACGGCTTTAACTAAAGAGTCCTTCGTCACCACGTCCGTCAGCTCTACAATGGCTCCTAAAGCCACAATGTTGGCGAATAGATCTCGGCCCAGCTCTTCCTTCGCTGTCGCTGTAATCGGCAGCTCATAAACGCGGCTGAGACGCGCAGGAACTTCTTGCACCAACATGGAGTCGGTTATTAAAATACCGTCATCCGGCAAATCAGCCGCATACTTATCAAGAGCCGCTTGGGTCATAGCCAACACTAAATTGGGCTTAGTTACTTTTGGAAAATGAATGGGCTTATGGGAAATGAGCACTTCGGATTTACTGGAGCCGCCGCGGGCTTCCGGACCGTACGACTGCGACTGAATAGCCAACTTACCGTCTAAAATAGCCGCTTCCGCCAGAATAATGCCGCCTAAAATGAGGCCCTGGCCGCCGGAACCGGAAAGACGCAATTCCAACATCTTATTTGCCCCCTTTCTGCGCTTTGGCGATTACCTTATCGTATTCGCTTGTATATTCTGGCGCTTTGCTTTCATGCAGCACGCCAATGGTAAACTTGCCTTCCAGTTGTTCCGGCGTCATTTTTGCCGCCGCCGCTACCGGTACGGCATGCTCTTTCTGCCACTGCATCATCTGGGGCGCATTGCCGCGCTTGTTCTGACGTCCATACGAAATTGGGCACTGCGTAATGGCTTCCACCAAAGAAAAACCGTCGTTGGCAATGCCTTTGGCAATGGCGTCCACCAAGACTTGCTTGTGGAAGCAAGTCGCTCTGGCCACAAAGGTAGCGCCAGCGGCTTTCGCCAGCTCCGTAATGTCGAAATTGCGTTCAATGGTGCCATAGGGCGCTGTAGAAGCCTTACTGTCTACAGGAGTCAGCGGCGAATACTGCCCGCCGGTCATGCCGTAAATATTGTTGTTAAAGAGCACTACAGTCAAATTGATGTTGCGTCGCGCGGCATGAATGAAATGATTGCCTCCAATGGCAGTGCAATCGCCGTCGCCGGTGATGACAATAACATTTAAATCCGGCTCAGACAGCTTAATGCCGGTGGCAATAGGCAGCGCCCGGCCATGAGCGGAATGAACGGTATCAAAATCCAAATAGCCTGAAGCGCGGGAGGAACAGCCAATACCGGAAACAATAACCGTCCGGTCCTGATCCAAACCCATTTTATCGATAGCCTGTGCAATAGCCCCTGTCACAATGCCGTTGCCACAGCCGGGACACCAGATATGAGGCAGTTTGGGGCGAAAGTATTTTTCCACTATCTTTTCCATAGAGCGAACCTCCTACAATTTCACGTTGGCAATGGCCTGGAGCATTTCGTCCGGCAAAATGGCTTCGTTATTGTATTTGGCCAAGAGCTCTACCGGAACTTTTCCTTCCACTGCTTTTTTCACTTCGCCGACCAATTGGCCGCAGTTCATTTCCGCTACCAAAATATGTTTTACCTTGCCGGCCAGCTGCTGCATCTGCTTTTCCGCAAAAGGCCAAATAGTAATGGGGCGAAATAAGCCGGCCTTGATACCCTGAGCGCGGGCCATATCCACAGCCGCATAGGCCGTGCGGGCGGTACCGCCGTAAGCGACTACTGCAATGTCCGCATCCTCCAGGCAATACTCTTCGTACATCATAATGTCGTCCAGATTATTTTCCACTTTGCCATTCAGACGATCCATAAGCACTTGCGTCGCCTGGGAAGAGCCGTTAGGAAAACCGCTTTCATCATGCACAAGACCTGTCACATGGCTATGATAGCCTTGACCAAAAGGAGCCATCGGCGGTACGCCGTCCGTATCGGCTTTGTAAGGTAAAAATCCTTCGGTTTTCTTCGCCGGGACTTTGCGCTGCGGCTTTTGGATTTCATCATAACTGTCCGGCAGTTCAATACGCTCGCGCATATGACCGATTACTTCGTCCATCAGTAAAATAACGGGAGTACGATACTTTTCGGACAGTTCATAGGCCTTAATGGTCAGAGAAAAACATTCCGGCACGCTGGCAGGCGTCAGGGCAATGACCGGATGATCGCCATGAGTTCCCCAGCGAGCCTGCATTACATCCCCCTGTGACGGGGACGTAGGCTGCCCCGTACTGGGACCTACCCGCTGTACGTTGACAATAACCAAAGGCACTTCCGAAATCGTCGCATACCCTATCAATTCCTGTTTTAAGGAAAATCCAGGGCCGCTGGTAGCAGTCATTACTTTTTTGCCTGTCAAAGAAGCGCCGATAACAGCGCCAATACCGGCAATTTCATCTTCCATCTGAATAAATTTGCCGCCCACCTGAGGCAGACGTTTAGCAAGAATTTCCGCCACTTCCGTAGAAGGCGTAATCGGATAGCCTCCAAAAAAGGTAACACCAGCGGCAATAGCGCCTTCGGCGCAAGCCTGGTTGCCTTGCATAAGCATAACTTTTGGCACGTACGTCACTTCCTTTATTTTTGAATAAAAATAGCGTAATCCGGACAGCGTTCCTCGCATTGCTTGCACTGAATACAGGACGCCTCATCCGCCACTTCCACTTTGCTCAGTTCATTGACTTTCAACACCTTTTTCGGGCAAAACTCCACGCAAATTCCACAGCCTTTGCAACGATTCAAAACCAATTTAATCGCCATTCCCGTCACCTCCTCTGAACACTTGCCGTTTGCTACTGGTTAAAAACAAACAAATACTTCCTTATGTATCGTAAGACAGTTTTGATAACATTTCGAATACAATCGTCTGAACGGTAAAAAATAAAAACCGAACAGTCAAATAAATGACTGAACGGTTTTATTTATAAAACGATTTATTTTTTTAAATATCCAAATTGCGCACGCGATGCGCATAATCTTCGATAAATTTACGGCGCGGCTCTACCTTGTCGCCCATGAGCACCGTGAAAATCTCGTCAGCTTCCATGGCGTCTTCCATGGATACCTGCAGCAGCGTGCGGCGTTCCGGATTCATCGTCGTTTCCCAAAGCTGCTCCGGATTCATTTCGCCAAGACCTTTATAACGCTGTACCGCCACATTGCTGTCGCGACCAATACGTGTCAAATGCTGATCCAACTCATCATCGCTATACAAGTACGTATGATCCTTGCCTTTTTTGACCAAATAGAGCGGCGGCTGCGCAATAAATACATGCCCTTCCGCTACCAACGGCTGCATATAGCGATAGAAAAAAGTCAGCAACAGCGTGCGAATATGCGCACCGTCTACGTCCGCATCGGTCATAATAATGATTTTACCGTAGCGTCGTTTCGAAAGATCAAATTCCTCGCCAATACCGCTGCCAAAGGCGGTAATCATAGAACGAATTTCTTCGTTATTCAAGATTTTATCCAAACGCGCTTTTTCCACATTAATAATTTTACCACGAAGCGGTAAAATTGCTTGGAAACGACGGTCTCGTCCTTGTTTAGCGCTGCCGCCGGCGCTGTCGCCTTCGACCAGGTAAATTTCCGTCTGCTCCGAATCCCGGCTGGAGCAATCCGCCAGCTTACCAGGAAGACTGCTGATTTCCAAGGCGCTCTTGCGGCGCGTCAATTCCCTGGCTTTTCTGGCTGCCAAACGAGCGCGGGAAGCCATAACCGCTTTTTCAATGATTTTTTTGGTAATCGCCGGGTTTTCCTGCAAAAATTCGCCCAGCTTTTCGGAAACTACGCTGTCTACGATACCGCGGACTTCGCTGTTTCCCAGTTTTGTCTTGGTTTGGCCTTCAAACTGAGGCTCCTGGATTTTTATACTGATAACCGCTGTCAAACCTTCGCGGATATCTTCACCACTTAGGTTTTCATCGGCATCTTTCAGCTGATTCAATTTACGAGCATAGTCGTTAATCGAACGCGTCAAAGCCTGCTTAAAGCCGCTTAAGTGGGTACCGCCCTCTTGGGTATTAATATTATTAACGAAAGTAGAAACATTTTCCACATAGCTGTCATTATACTGCATAGCAATTTCTACTAACGTAGTTTCTTTGCCGCCATAAATGCAAATAGGCTCTGCATGGAGCACGTCTTTATTTTTATTGAGATGCTTTACAAACGAGCAAATGCCGCCTTCGTAATGAAATTCTTCTTCCTTGCCTTCTTCGCGCTCATCTTTAAGAGTCACGCGAATGCCGCGGTTCAAAAACGCCAATTCCCGTAAACGATGCTTTAAAGTATCGTAGCTATAAACCAGTTCTTCGAAAATTTCCTCATCCGGCCAAAAAGTAACTTTAGTCCCGGTTTCTTCGGTTTCGCCGATGACCGTTAATTTTTCTACGGTAATACCGCGTTCAAAAGCAATACTATACTTTTTCCCGCCGCGTTTTACTTCTACTTCCAGCCGTTTAGACAAGGCGTTAACAACCGAAACGCCCACGCCATGAAGACCGCCGGACACTTTATAGCCTTCGCCGCCAAATTTACCGCCCGCATGAAGAACTGTCAACACGACTTCTACCGCAGGCATGCCGGATTCATGCATGTCTACAGGAATGCCGCGGCCGTTATCCTGCACGCAAATGCTGTTGTCAGGCCGAATCTCCACTACAATATTATCGCAATATCCGGCTAACGCTTCGTCAATACTATTATCGACTACCTCATACACCAAATGATGCAGCCCTCGAACAGACGTACTGCCAATGTACATACCAGGACGCTTACGTACCGCTTCCAAACCCTCTAAAATTTGAATCTGCTCGGCGCCATAACTACCGTTAACCACGGTTTCTTCACTCATGTTTATCCTTGTCCCCCAGTACTGTTTTCATCATGAATATCCTCATAGATAAAAAGCGCTCGTTTCTTCAAAGTAACAGAAGAAATAGCTGAAAAATACAACTGATTATTAGTAACAACCACGCTTTTAGGATGTCCTTCGGAAATATCAATAATTTTTTGATTTTCCCGCGCGTGATTAATAAATTTACGATTAATAACAAATTTATTTGTCTTGTAATCGGTAATGGCAATGACGGAATCCAGCGGAATGACTACATCAGACCCTAGATGAAGAAACATATTTTTTCCTCCTGAATTTTTCTACAGTACTCATTTTCAACTCTTCCGTCAGCGCTTCCGGCTGCAACCCTGTTGTCAGCATGACCAGCGTGGATAAATGCAAATCGTCCAGCCTCTGCTCCTGTAAATCCCGTAGCAAACCGGCTAAAATATCCGCCTTCACCGAAGTATATTCGTAGGAAGTGCATTCTATATATTGGCGCAATTGTCCATATAAAAGCCAAGGAGCGCCTGTAAGCAATTCTCTAATGCGCTGTCGTTTATTACGTCTGCCTTCAAAAGCGCAGATAGAACATTCTTTTTCTTCCGGAGGACGCAGCCTGCCGCAAACAGAACAAGCCTGCCAACCATGTTCTTCTTTCCAGCGCCGAGAAAGGCGAATTTTCTTTAACAGCTTTAGGCTAGCGCCGCGCACGTCTTCGTCAGTGGCCGCAGCTGCTAACATTTTTACTTGACTTGCCTCTTCTTCATTCCAGCGAGCTTGATACCAATAGCGTCTTGGAGGGGCTTCCTCAATCTCAACTGTATTATCATTCGTCCTCGAACGTAAAATTCCTGCTTGGAAACGCAAATCACTAATTAGCTTCTCTCCGGTATACTGATGAATTTTTTTTAAAATATCCGATTTCAACAATGTCAAATGATGCGTCCATACCGAACTATCTACTGTAACCACCAGTACGCCAAACTCTACTTTTTGCGGTTGACTGTGGTCTGCAATATCATCCCCCACCAATTGACGCCAGTGACCAATCAAAGAATGCATGGCAAATGGTTTGGCTATATTCATTTTACGAATAGCCTGCGCCAAAACCGAGCTTAAAGGCTGCATGCGCCTCTCCTTTCCACACATCCCAACTGCACACGATAACATTCATCTTGGAGGCGGCTTGGAAAATAAGCGGCTTCCGTACCGGTAATAAAGGTCTGAATGCGTTCACGAATAAAAGACAGCAAATGCTCTCGACGCCCGGCGTCGAGTTCGCTCATCACGTCATCTAATAGAAGAACTGGATATTCGCCTGTTTCTGCTTTAATAAATTCCAATTCCGCCAGTTTAAGAGCCAAAACGCTTGTACGCTGCTGCCCTTGAGACCCATAAGCCTTTAAATCGGTGTCGTTCACTAAAAATTCCAAGTCATCCCGGTGAGGACCTACTCCAGTAGAACCTCTAAAAATATCCTGACGGCGACTGGCTTCCAACTGTTCTAAATACCAAGACGCATCAGGACATTCCAATCCTTTAGCGGCTCCCTGCAATTGATAGCGCACCGCCAACTCTTCTTTACCGTCAGTAATACGGCGCTGCATCAAATTAGCCAGCATCGAAAGCTTTTTAACCGCTTCTTGACGCCTAAAAACAAGCCAAGCCGCCAAAGGAGCCAATTGAGCGTCCCAAGCCGCCAACATGGCTTCATCAGCCGTTCTCTCACGACAAGAACGCAGCAACTGATTGCGCTGTAACAAAGCTCTATGATATTGTAGGAAATTTTTATAATATAAAGGATTTGACTGCGAAAGCTCGCTATCTAAAAAACGCCTGCGCAACTGAGGCGCTCCCTTCACCAGGAGCAAATCCTCCGGCGCAAAAAGGACAGCGTTAAAAAGACCTACCACCTCTCTCGCCCTAGCTGGTTGGCCATTAATTTGCACTTTTTTGCCGCTTCGCTTATTTTCCGGGCGTGACAGAATAAAATCCAAACGATGCGAAACCTCTTTACGGGAAAACAGTAAGGAAATGCTTCCCTGGGGCTGCTGCCACCGAATCATTTCCGCATCATTAGAAGTCCGATGAGATTTAGCAAAAGCGCAAAAATACAAAGCTTCCAAGATGTTGGTTTTTCCCTGTCCGTTATCTCCCAAAAAAAGATTAATTTGTTCTCCAACAGGCAGTTCTAATGTTTCATAGTTTCGCACATGTCGCAACGATAAACTTTGAATCTGCACAGATTAGGCCTCCGTCGCCACAACTTGCCATTTGCCGTTCTCGGGAATTTCCACTTTATCCCCTGGATACAGCTTTTTACGACGTTCTGTAGCAGCAACGCCGTTGACGAAGATTACACCTTCTTCAATCAGCCAGCGGACCTGACCGCCTGTTTCTACAGCGCCAACTAATTTTAACAGCTGATCCAGCTGTATGTAAGGCGTGGAAATTTCAACAGATTCCATCAGAGCCACCTCAATCCATATCTTTTAATTTTGTTTTGTCTGTTTTTACTATCATTGAAGTTTTAATGCTTTCATGAATGCTTCGATACAACAAAACGGCGCTGGATGCGCCTAAGGTCGGTTGTGCTAGGATTGCATGACAACCGACGTCACAAGTCTGGCTAAACAAGGAAGAAAACGCAGGCATAGCGACGCTCTGCCGGGGCTTTCTGACGCTGTTTCGCAGAAAAAGAGCTGTTTTAGCGAAGATATTAAGAAAGCATTATAGCTTCTTAAATTCTCATTGGCGTCACAATATACGTATACTGACTTTCTCCTACTGGCCGAATGGCCGCAGGACTTAAAGACGTATTCAAGGCAATGGTGCATTGCTCGGAATCGATATTTTTTAGAATATCTAATAAGAAGCGCGCATTAAAGGCAATCTCCAGCTCATTTCCTTCCAATTGGCAAGAAACGCTTTCCGAAGCAGTGCCAATATCCGGATTGCTGTAAACAATAGAAAGATGATCTTCTTTAAAGAACATCCTCACCGTATTATATTTTCCTTCCCGAACCAGCAGGAAAATACGCTCCATGGCTAACAGCCATTGCTGCGTATCAATCGTAGCTTGTGTTTGCACTTGCGTCAATAACACTTTGCGGTAATCAGGGAATTGTCCTTGAATTAAACGAGTAACTAAGTACACCGATCCAAAAACAAAAGCAACCTGTCCATCTAATAAATGTACTTGAATTTGCGTATTAGCCGGTACAATGCGGCAAATTTCGTTTAAAAGCTTAGCGGGAATAATCATTTTAGCGGTTGTTGTCGAAGGCTCTACTCCATTTTGAGCCAGCGCCATACGATGCGTATCCGTAGCTATCATTTGGATGACGCCTTCATTTATTTCTATCAAGCAACCTGTAAAAATAGGCCGTGCTTCATCACTGGAACAAGAAAAGCCAGTTTTCTTTACCAAATCTTTTAATACATGATCCAAAATTGAAAAAGAAGTACGTCCTTCTTGAGGTTTCAAAACTGGAAAATCTTGGGGTGGTATTGTTAAAAGCTGATAGTCGTAACGACCGGAAGCTTCTTCTGTACTAACCAGTTTTAAGGTATTCGAAGAAATGTCCTTAGATAAAGTGACCGTCTGTGAAGGTAAGCGACGAATCAAATCATAAAAGTAACGTCCAGAAACTACCATTTCACCTGGTTCTGCTATCTCCGCTTCCATCGTGTAAATCATACTTGTTTGATGGTCGCTGGCTTGTAATTGCAGGCAGCCGTCTTCTGCATTCAAATAGATCCCGCTTAAAACGGGGATTTGCGCCTTAGAGGGAACGGCAATTTGTACGGTTTGTAAAGCTTGATTCAATACGTCTTGTTGACAGGTTATTCTCATTTAGAAACAGCCTCCTTCAGGGCAGGTTTTCCTTATTAATACGTGCTTATATATATAGAAATTTTAGTCGTAATAGTAGTAGGGGGTGTGGGCTGTGTGGATAAGTGGATAGAGCTGTGGAAAACATTGAGTTTGCACTTGTGTGTAAGATGTGGATGTCCTAGCGTACAGTTATCCACAAAATTAACAGGAAAAAGAGGTGTAAAAGATATACACAGTTTATCGACAGGACATTCGAGCTATTGCGCACAGAGTTATACACAAACTACACATTTTCGATGCGTTTGATCAATTCTTTAAGGGTTTGACTGAGTTTAGCGTCTTCGTTTCGTTCCCGGCCGATCTTGTCATAGGCGTGAATGACGGTGGTGTGATCGCGGCCGCCAAACATCTCACCAATGCGCGGCAGGGAGGTGTCCGTTAGCTCCCTGGCCAGATACATGGCGATTTGCCGAGGGTACGTAACATTGCGGGTCCGTTTTTTAGCCAGCAAATCGTCGACTTTCAGTTTGAAATATACCGCCACAATGTCTTGAATCAGCTCTACGGTGATTTGCCGGGGCTGATTAGCGGGGAAAATGTCTTTTAACGTTTCCGTGGCGAGGGCGATGGTAACAGGTTGTTTGACAAGGGAGGCGTAAGCCATGACTCGGATCAGCGAGCCTTCCAATTCGCGAATATTGCTGTCGATGCGGCTGGCAATAAAAACGATGACGTCGTTAGGAACGTCTAAGTTTTCAATAATTGCTTTCTTACGTAAAATAGCAATACGAGTTTCTAAGTCTGGCGCTTGAATGTCAGCGATCATGCCCCATTCGAAGCGAGAGCGCAGGCGGTCTTCCAGCGTTTGAATTTCCCTTGGGGGACGGTCGCTGGATATAATAATTTGCTTATTGGCTTCATGCAGCGTGTTAAAGGTGTGGAAAAATTCTTCTTGGGTATGTTCTTTTTTAGAAAGAAATTGAATATCGTCTACGAGGAGGACATCAATATTGCGGTATTTTTGGCGAAAATCTTCCGGATTACCATCGCGGATGGAATTAATAAGTTCATTTGTGAATTTTTCGCTGGAAATATAGAGAACTTTTAAATGGGGATGGCTTTTTAAAATACGATGGCCAATGGCATGCATGAGATGGGTTTTACCTAAACCAACGCCGCCGTAAATAAAAAAAGGATTGTATACTTTTGCCGGGGCTTCGGAAACCGCTAGCGAGGCTGCATGGGCTAAACGGTTTGAGTTGCCAATAACAAAGGTTTCAAAAATATATTTTGGATTTAGAAAAGCAACCGGATCGTTGACGGTGGCGGAAGCGGAAGCAGAAGATACATCTTGAGTATTGTCAGTTTCTATTGCTGGAGTTTCCGGCAGGGAAGAGATATTTTGTACCAGAGGAACCGTTGCGGCAGGGTGGGCGATGATAGGAGCCGCCGCCGCTTCTTCGGCGATAGTTTCTACAAGACTTACTTTTATATGCATAGGGCGTTTTAAAATATGCTCCGCCGCTTGTTGCAATATGGGCATATATTTCGATTCTAGCCAGTCTTTACGAATTTGGTTGGGAGTGCCAATCACGAGTTCCTGCTCGTCGAGGTGCAGCAATGTATTAGGTTGAATCCATGTAGCAAACATGGGGTTTTTTATGGATTGTTGAATTTCTGCCAAGAGCTGTTCCCAGATAGCAGTAAGTTGTGATTGTTCCATAATAAGAATCGTCCTTTCTTGAATGGCCTCTTTTATCAACAAAAACCATACACAAAAAAATAAGTTATCCACAAACTATCAACAGATGTGTATAAAAAATGGAATAATAAGGGTTTTTGGCGAAAAAAAACAACAGCAACAGATTTTTAAAAAGTAAAAAGGCCTAATTATTTTCAGGATAATACGGCCCTTGCTGATTGTTGCTGTTTTTGTGGATAAAGTTGTTGATAAGTAGCGTGAGTTGTGGATAACTGTGGATATCTGCTGTGGATTTACCTTTTTTAAAGGTGTGCGCGGAACTTCTTGTGTGTCTATATTAGCAAAACAAAGGGAAGTTATCAACAGGTTTTTGTGTTATCCGCAGGGTAAAAAGCAAGTTATCAACAGGATATCTGGAATTAGCAAGGGATTTTTCTTGACACCTTCTTGCGTCTTGCATATAATTTGAATAGTTACGGGTACAACGGCTTTATGCCTGTAGCAAGGAGGTGCAACAGAATGAAGCGTACGTATCAACCGAATAATCTGTGGAAAAAAAGAACCCATGGATTTCGTGAGCGCATGAAGACAAAAGGTGGCCGTCTGGTTTTAAAGAAAAGACGCGCAAGAGGCCGCAAAAAACTGTCCGCATAATAGGCCGCCAAGCGTGGCCTATTTTTTCCATTCGGACTTCGGCTTGAGGAAAGCATGCATTGTTTTAAAAAGTGTGAGAAGCTACGCAAAAATCAAGAATTTCAAGCGGTATATAAAGAAGGACGTTCTTTAGCTAACCGCATGCTGGTCTTGTATGTACTTCCTGTAGAAGGCACGGAACGAAAAGTAGGCATTTCCGTCAGCAAGCGTTTGGGATGCGCTGTGGTGCGCAACCGTTGTAAACGACTTTTGAAGGAAGCGTTTCGTTTAAACCGTGATTATCTTAAAACAGGAGTGCAGCTTGTTTTTATTTGCAGAAAACCTATGGTGGGCAGCCATTATGAGGCTGTAGCCGAATCTTTTAGGCATATTTGTCGAAAAAGTAAGGTGTGGCAAACAGGGGGAGAGGAATCGTGAAGCGTTTGCTCATGGGAGCCATCGTTTTTTATCGAAAGTTTCTTTCCCCGTTAAAGCCGCCAACTTGTCGCTTTATGCCGACTTGTTCTGAATATGCTTATCTTGCGATTGAAAAATACGGCGTCGCCCGCGGTACCTGGATGGCTGTAAAGCGCTTAGCTAAATGCCACCCTTTTCACCCGGGAGGATATGACCCTGTACAATAGATAGAAAGTATTGACGTAAGTTTTTTTGTGGGTTTAAAAAAAAGACAGGATGTGAGATTTTGTTCGAATTATTCGATTCGGCGATTTTGGTATTACAGGATATTTTAAATATTTTTTACCAATTAACAGCAACGCTGGGATTTCCCAGCTACGGTTTAGCTATTATTTTGATGACTCTGGTCATTAAAATGCTTATGTACCCGTTGACTGTTAAGCAGGTAAAATCCATGAAGGGCATGCAAATTTTGCAGCCTAAAATGAAGGAACTGCAGGCTAAATACAAAGATAAACCGGAAAAACTGCAGCAGGAAATGATTAAGCTTTATAAGGAAACCGGCGTAAATCCCATGGCCGGTTGCTTGCCTCTTGTGCTGCAAATGCCTATTTTCATTATTATTTTTTACGGTTTGCGCGACTTTACCTTTAATGGTGCGACATCCTTTTTGTGGCTGGTCGATTTAGCGCAGCCAGATCCTTTGTACATTCTTCCCGTATTGTCGGCTTTGACGACATATTACCAGCAAAAGCAGACGTCAACAGAGATGAATCAGCAGGCGAAAATGATGCTGATGTTCATGCCTCTGTTTATCGGCTATATTAGTACGACCTTCTCCAGCGGCCTGGTATTGTACTGGGTAACGATGAATACGGTGCAGATCGTACAGCAATGGTGGATGAGCCGCGAGGCGGCGTAAGCTCGGATAAGGGGGCAGGAACAATATGCTGAAATCTGTGGAAAAAACGGCTAAAACTATGGAAGAAGCGCTTGCCAGCGCTTTGGAGGAGTTAGGTGTCAGTGAAGACCGAGTTACGGTGGAAATACTGGAAGAGCCTAGTAAAGGGCTATTTGGTTTTATCGGCGGCAAGCCGGCTCGGGTTTTAGTCAGCGTGCGTCCTTTGGATGCCTTGACTGTAGGAAAACAGTTTTTAAGCGACTTGTTTCAAGCCATGCATATTGCAGTAGAATTGGAAGTGGCTGTGCCGGAAGAAGAAGGCCCTGTGTCCATTAATCTGCGCGGTGAAGATTTGGGCATTTTGATTGGCAAGCATGGTCAGACTTTGGATGCGCTGCAATATTTGACGAATTTGGCTGCGAACCGTGATGCAGAAGAAAAAATGAAATTCGTCATTGATGTGGAAGAATATCGGCGGCGGCGGGCGGAAACGCTGACGCGTTTAGCGCAGCGCTTGGCCAGCAAAGTGAAGCGTATGGGCGAACCGGTTGTCTTAGAGCCGATGACGCCGCATGAGCGTAAAATTATTCACATGGCGCTGCAGGATGATCGCCGGATTTCTACGTATAGCGAAGGCGAAGAGCCGAATCGTAAAGTAGTAATTGCTTTAAAACGCTAGAAAATCGTAAAATAGCGTGATGAAATGGTGTGCAATGCCCCGCAAACTGGTGTACTTTCGCATGTACGCTATGTTGTGGGGCGTTTTTATTAAGGAGGAAGGATTATGGCTGAAGATACGATCAGCGCCATTGTGACGGCTCCGGGAGAAGCCGGTGTGGGTATTGTGCGTGTTTCAGGGCCGTTGGCGCAGACCGTTGGAGAGGCTTTGTTTCGGAGCGCTTCAGGACGTAAGCTTGCCGATTTGCCTTCTCACTATGCCTCGTACGGCAAAGTGGTAAATCCTGCAGACGATGCTATGGTTGATGAAGTATTGCTATTGGTGATGCGGGCGCCGCATTCGTATACCCGGGAAGATGTGGTGGAGATTCAATGCCATGGCAGTCATGTTTCCTTGCGTCGTATTCTCGCGTTAACCTTGTCTTGCGGCGCTCGGTTGGCCGAGCCCGGGGAATTTACAAAGCGCGCTTTTTTGAACGGTCGCTTGGATTTGACACAGGCCGAAGCGGTGATGGATGTCATCCGCGCTAAAACAGAAGCGTCTTTGCGGCTGGCGGTGCGGCATTTAGAGGGCGGTCTGGCTGCTGCTATTCGCGCAGAGCGGGAGCGCCTGTTGGCGTTAATCGCTCATATTGAAGCGCTGCTTGATTTTCCGGAAGAAGAGATTGAAGAAGTCAGCGCCCGTCAGGCTGCTGAGGGAGCTGCGTTAGGAGCAGCGAGTTTGCAGCGCTTATTAGATACGGCTGATCAGGGAAAAGTGTTGCGCGAGGGCTTAGCTACGGTTATTTTGGGCAAGCCTAATGTAGGCAAATCCAGCCTCCTAAATGCGTTAGTGCGGACACAGCGGGCCATCGTAACGGATGTTCCCGGTACGACGCGGGACGTGATCGAGGAATACGTAAATCTACGTGGCGTACCTTTGCGTATTATTGATACCGCCGGTATTCGTGAAACCGAGGATGTTGTAGAAAAGCTGGGGGTGGAGCGCAGCCGGCAAATGCTGCAGCAAGCGGATTTGGTGTTGGTGCTGCTGGATACCTCGCGTCCCTTAAGCGCAGAGGATAAGGAAGTGCTGGCGCTTTTGGGAGCGCAAAAAAGCCTGGTGCTATTAAATAAAAGCGATTTGCCTTCTTTGTGGGGTGAGGAAGAAATTCGCGCCTTGGCGCCGCAGCAGCAGGTGCTGCGTATATCTCTTGCCTCTGCTTCCGGCTTAGAGGAGTTGGAGGAAGCTATCATACAGCAGGTGTATTGCGGTGCGGCGAGTCAAGGAGAAGGGCTTTTAGCGGTTAATGTGCGCCAGGAGGCGCTCTTACAGCAAGCGGTGGGTCATTTACAGGAAGTAGGGGATGCAGCGGCTGCAGGCATGCCGCTGGATTGTTTGTCTATCGATTTGCGTGCCGCCTGGACTTTGCTGGGTGAAATTACTGGCGATACCGTGGGCGAGGATATGATTACGGAGATTTTCAGCCGGTTTTGCATCGGTAAATAAGTAAGCGCAAGGTGTCGGAGAGGACGCCTGCAAGGAGGATAAGGCTTTGTATCATGCAGGAAGTTTTGATGTGATTGTCATCGGCGCCGGCCATGCCGGCTGCGAAGCGGCGTTAGCGGCAGCGCGCATGGGCTGTTCAACGCTGGTGGCTACGCTGAACTTGGATAATATTGCCTTGATGCCGTGCAATCCGGCCGTAGGCGGATCTGCGAAAGGACATCTTGTGCGGGAAATCGATGCGTTAGGCGGCGAGATGGGCGTCAATACGGATCTTACTTGTATCCAGATGCGTATGCTCAATACCGGCAAAGGCCCTGCGGTCCACGCTTTACGGGCGCAAGCGGACAAGGTAGTATACCAGCGGCGTATGAAGGAAGTCATGGAAAACCAGCCTGGACTTTTCATCAAACAATTACTGGTAGAGGAACTGTTAGTGGAGCAGGGGGCTGTCAAGGGTATTCGCTGCGAAACGGGTGAGGTTTACGAAGCTTCCTGCGTAGTCTTGGCGTCAGGGACGTATTTGGGCGGTAAAATTATTATTGGTGAGACCGTTTACGCTGGCGGTCCTAATGGACAACGAGCAGCTGAAAATTTGACGGTTTCCTTGAAAAAGCATGGCGTTAAGTTAATGCGCTTTAAAACCGGCACGCCTGCGAGGGTTGACGCTCGTTCCTTGGATTTTTCAAAAATGATTGTTCAGCCAGGCGATGAGGAGTGTCATAATTTTTCTTTTCTTAGTGACGTAGCAACGAGAGAACAGCTTCCTTGCTGGCTGACGTATACCAATGCGGAAACGCACCGAATTATTCGGGAAAATCTGCATCGGGCGCCGATGTATACGGGCGTAGTGGAAGGCGTGGGGCCGCGTTACTGTCCGTCCATTGAGTCGAAGATCGTCCGTTTTGCCGAAAAAGAAGCGCATCAGCTTTTTGTGGAACCAGAAGGACGTAATACGCAAGAAATGTATGTACAAGGTATGTCTACCAGTCTGCCTATGGATGTGCAGCTGGCTTTTTTGCGGACCATCCCAGGTTTGGAAAAAGTAGAAATTATGCGCGCCGGCTATGCTATTGATTACGATTGTCTGGATCCGACGCAGCTGGCGGCGACGTTAGAACATAAGGAGATTGCAGGCTTTTTTTCCGCTGGGCAGTCTAACGGCACTTCCGGCTATGAGGAAGCTGCGGGACAAGGCTTGATAGCAGGAATTAATGCTGCCTGTAAGGTACAGGGCAAAGAGCCTTTGGTATTGTCCCGCAGTGACGCCTATCTAGGCGTACTGGTTGACGACCTGGTGACCAAGGGAACGAATGAACCGTATCGGATGATGACTTCCAGGGCGGAATATCGCTTGCTTTTGCGTCAGGATAATGCGGATTTGCGACTGACGGAAAAAGGACGCCAAGTTGGCTTGGTCAATGATGAACGATATGCGCGCTTTCAGGCTAAGAAAGCAGCGATCGAAGAAGCGGCGGCACAGCTGCGGGAGAGGCATATCGGACCATCTCCAGCGGTGCAGCAGGCGCTGGCGCAAATGGGAAGCAGCGAGCTGAAAAGCGGTATTTCTCTATATGGTTTGCTGCGTCGCCCCGAGGTGACCTACGCTATGCTAGAAGCGCATTTAGAAGCTCCTATTTTGCCAGCGGACGTAAAAGAGCAAGTAGAAATTGGCGCGAAATATGAAGGATATATTAAAAAGCAGCTGGAAGAAGTGCAGCGAGCGGAAAAACTGGAAAGTAAGCTGCTGCCGAGTCATGTGGACTATCTATCCTTGCAAGGGTTGGCTGTAGAAGCCAGGGAAAAACTGCAGGAGATTAAGCCGCGCTCGGTTGGGCAGGCTTCGCGTATTTCCGGCGTATCCCCTGCGGATATTGCAGTGCTGTTGGTACACCTGGAGCAGCGGCGCAGGGAGGAAGAAGCATGAGTTTTATAGAACATTTGCGGCAAGCCGCTGCGACAAGCGGTTATAATTTGTCTGAAGAACAGATTCGACAATTTGATATCTATTATCAATTATTGGTAGAGTGGAATCAAAAAATGAATCTGACCGCGATTACTGAACCTGCGGAAGTAGCAGTAAAGCACATGGTGGATTCTTTAACCGCTTTTGACGAGACATTGTTTTTTTCAGGCGCTTCCATAGCGGATGTGGGCACTGGCGCTGGTTTTCCCGGGGTGCCCCTAAAGCTGTTTCAGCCTGATTTGAAGCTGACTTTAATTGATTCTTTGCAGAAGCGTTTGAATTTTTTAACGGCTGTCATTGAGACCACCGGCATGAAAGACGTAGCGGTATTGCACTATCGAGCGGAGGAAGCCGGTCAAAAGAAAGAGCTACGCGAGGTATTTGATTTTGTTACTTCCAGAGCGGTAGCGAGGCTGCCGGTATTGTGTGAGCTGTGCCTGCCGCTGGTAAAAATTGGAGGTTATTTTATAGCTCTTAAAGGTGCCCAATATGAGGCTGAATTAGTTGAAGCAGAGCGCGCTTTGCGCGTTTTGGGAGCAGAAGTCGCGCAGGTGAAACCGGTGCAGCTCCCGGGTTTAGAGGATGTACGAGCAGTAATCTATTTGAAAAAAGTAAAGGCAACTCCTAAGGCCTACCCGCGCCGCGCGGGACTGCCGGAGAAAAAGCCATTGATCTAACGGGGGAACGTACATCGAACAAGAGTAGAGGGAGTCAAGGGAGGGTACGATAGGAGGGCTGAAAAGTAAGGAATACAGAAATAGCTATATTTATTTCCCGGGAAATAGGAAGCATGGTGAGATCCTATTACTTTCTTCCGCCTTCGCCGTCGCCCGCTATTCCTGTTTAAAATGTGCCACTCATTCGTACCCTCACGTGACTCCGATTCTCTTGTTCAATCCATTATCTGTGCCTCCGTTGCGCCGTATTTCGTGCTTCTAAAGGACTTTTGGTATCGTTATACAGGCTCTATGAAAACAAGATCAACGCATGCTATAATCAATGTAGCATTACATAGCTTCCCGATTTTGTGATATTAAAATCGGGGAAAGGGTGGAAATCCATGAATCCTTTGACGAAGCTTTTTGGCTTTGGACAAACAAAAGAAGAAATTAACGAAGAGATCTCGAAAGAAGCGCCAGCGGCGGTTGAGGCGACCATAGAGACGGAGGCTGCTGCTGAAGCAGAGCCGAAGCAGCAAGAAGTGCGTTCTGTTTTAATCGAAACCATTCAGGCCAATCGCTTTCAGCCGCGGGAGACGTTTCATGACGAATCGTTGGAGGAGCTGGCCGCGTCGATTCGTGAGTTTGGCGTGCTGCAGCCCTTATTGGTGCGTCCTCTAGAAGAAGGATTTGAGCTGGTTGCTGGCGAGCGGCGTTTGCGAGCGTCGAAACTGGCTGGTTTGACGGAAGTGCCTGTGATTGCGCGCGAGATTGACGATAAGGAAATGGCCGAGATGGCCATGATTGAAAATTTGCAGCGCGAAGATTTGCATTTTCTCGAAGAGGCCGAAGGCTTTCAATTGCTCATAGTGCAATTTGGTTTTACACAGGAAGAATTGGCTAAAAGAGTGGGTAAAAGCCAATCTACGCTGGCCAATAAATTGCGCTTGTTAAAGCTGACGCCGCAGGTACGGAAGCGGTTGCAAGAAGAGCGTTTATCGGAGCGTCATGCTCGCGCGCTTTTGAAGCTGGAGTCTCCGGAGGAGCAAGAAGCGGTGCTGGCTGTGGTTTGCGCCGAACAGCTTAATGTGCGTCAGACGGAGGAGCTAATTGTCTGCCGTCAGCAGTTGCCTGTGGAAGAAGAGGCAAACGGGAAGAGCAAGAAAAAAGAACGGAAGCGTTTGACTGGCGTGATTCGGGATGTGCGTATTTTCTTGAATACCATTCAGCAGGTGGCTGATACAATGAAAAAAAATGGGCTTGCCGTACAGATGCAGCAGCGTCAAGAAGATGATGACATTATTGTGGAGCTGCGTATTCCTAAGAAAAAAGCGGCTGGGAAATAAAGATTGCGTATAATTTAACAGGAGTAGAGTGAGTAAAGGGAGGGCATGACGGAGTTGGATTGAACAAGAGAACCGGAGTCACGTGAGGGTGCGATAGAGGGTTACTGAGTATGTAATATTTAACAGGAGTATGACAGTGATGTACCTAATGCCGGCTATGCCAAGGATGGCATAGCCGGATATAAATAAACGGCTGTTGCGGCATGTACTAATACATGTTGCAACAGCCGTTTTAGCTTTACTAAAATATCAATATCTTAACTCTCATTCGAGCCCTCTTTCTACTCCCTATACTCCTGTTAAAAATAGATTATTCGTGTCCTCTAGCGTACCCTCTTCTGGTTCTCGCCGTGACTCTTGTTCAATCTTTCGTACGTGCTTAGCCCAACAGTTTCTTGGCGATCTGGACAGCGGCTACGCCGTCCGGGGCGTAGGCTTGTGCGCCGGCTTGTTCTGCATAATCGGCTGTGACTACCGCGCCGCCGGCGATGACCGGAACTTGCAGCCCTGCTTGGCGCAAGGCGCTGATGGTAGCGTCAATCGCCGGCAACGTGGTGGTCATTAGAGCGCATAAGCCGACGGCATCTGCTTGGTGTTCTTTGACGGCGGCGACAATGGCTTCAATAGGCACGTCTTTGCCGAGGTCAATGACCGTAAAGCCGTTGTTTTCCAGTAACGCGGCGACGATGTTTTTTCCCAGATCGTGAATGTCGCCTTTGACGGTAGCCAAGACTACTTTTCCTAGAGAAAGCGTAGCTTCTCCGGGAAGCCGGTCTTTTAGCGTAATAAATGCCTGGCGCATGGTTTCGGCGGCTAAAAGAACTTGGGGAAGGAAACAGCGGCCAGCGCCAAAAGCTTCGCCTAGTTCCGTCATGGCGGCGGTAAGGCCCTGATCCGTAATTTCTAACGAAGAGCGACCCTGAGCTAACGCTTCTTCTACTAAAGCCGGTACGGCTTCTTTTTCTCCTTCAATAACGGCTTGACGCAGGCGTTCCAAGATGTCCGCCGGTGTAGCTGTTGCTGCAGGCGTAGCAGTCTGCGGCTGCGCCTGGGCGAAGACTTGGCTATAACGACGACCATTGCTGTCGCGGCCTGTAAGGGCCATAGACGCGGCTGCCGTCTGCATCATGCCTTGATGCAAGGGATTGAGAATCGGGGCGTCTAAGCCAGCGGCAAAGGCCATAGCGGCAAAGGAAGTGTTGATAGCGTCCCGCGCAGGAAGGCCAAAGGAGATATTGCTGAGCCCCATGGTGCTGGGGTAACCGAATTCTTGACGATAGGAGCGCAGCGTAGCGAGTGTTTGCAGGGCTGCATCCGCTTCGGCGGCAACTGTCAGCGTCAAGGCATCGAGAATAAAATCATTTTCTCTAAGACCTTGCGCTTGGGCGGCGGCAAGGATTTCCTGGATGACAGCTACGCGCTCCGGGGCTGTAGCAGGGACGCCTGCCGGAGAAATAGGTAGACATAATATAGCGGCGCCGTAACGTTTGGCTAAGGGTAAAAACTGTTCCAAACGTTCTGGCTCGGCGGAGACCGAGTTGATTAAGGCGCGCCCTGGATATTGTTTTAGTCCGGCTTCCAAGGCGGCAGTGTCGCTGGTATCAATCGCCAGCGGCAAGTCGACGAGCATGGAGAGCTCTTCAATGGCGCGCTTCATCACGGGAGCTTGGTCAATGCCAGCTACGCCCATATTTACGTCCAATACTTGTGCGCCAGCTTTTACTTGAGCGAGCGCATCTCGTTTTACCATGGCAAAGCTGCCTTCACGAATTTCTGCAGCTAAGGCTTTACGGCCAGTAGGATTGATCCGTTCGCCGATAACCGCAGCCGGCAAATCAGCGCCGAGCCAAACCGTACGGCTGCGGCTGGTTAAGGCGACACGGCCTGCCAGGGGTTTACTGCGCTCTACGGGTGAGAGAGAAGCGGCAGCTTGGCTGAGGGCGCGGATATGAGCCGGGGTGGTCCCGCAGCAGCCGCCTAAATAGGAAGCGCCGGCGGCAACTAGTTTCGGCGCCCAATGGGCCATTTCTTCCGGGGACATGGGGAATACGGTTTCACCGTTTACCAAATGCGGCATGCCTGCATTTGGCTGTACGCTAAGGGGCAAATGCGTAGCACGGGCTAATTTTTCTACTACCGGCAGCAGTTGTTCCGGTCCTAGGGAGCAGTTTGCGCCCAGGATGTCAGCACCCATGGCGGTAAGTAAAATCGCAGCCGTTTCCGGGTCCGTGCCTGTGACAGTGCGACCATCAGCGCCAAAGGAAAGCTGGCATATAACCGGTTTGCTGCTGGTGTCTTTTGCAGCCAAGAGAGCGGCGCGCATTTCTTGGATATCAATAATGGTTTCAATGAGCAGCAGATCAACGCCTGCAGCGTCGAGGGCGCGAATTTGTTCACAAAAGACATCATAGGCTTCATCAAAGGATAAATCGCCAAGAGGATGAAGCAACTTGCCTGTTGGTCCAATGGAGCCAGCGATCCGTGTTTCCGGGCGGCAAGCTGCTTTGGCAGCTTCTACTGCCTTTTTACAAATTATGGAAACTTGATCTTGGAGGCCGTAATGCTTTAATTTGATGCGATTAGCGCCAAAGGTATTGGTCTCAATGATGGTAGCGCCGTGCTCTATGTATTGGCGGTGAATTGAGGTGACGACATTGGATGCATCCAAATTCATGGCCTCTGGGCATGCGCCTACGGCTAAACCTGCATTTTGCAGCATGGTGCCCATGGCACCGTCAAAAATAGCAATCATTTACGATGGTTCTCCTTTCGAGATGCGCAATTTTCTTGTTCGCAATAGAGACAAGTCGCAGTCTCGCTTGCGGGTAAAATTAAACGTTCTTCATGAGGCGCTAGGCCGATGACGGCGGTAACGGATTTGCGCGGTACCAGCATACAGCTTTCGGTAACGGACAGTTGAATTTGTTCACCCTGCGCCGCTTCGACTACTAGAGGCTGATCCGTAATATCCCAGTCTCCATAACCGGGGCTAAAACGTCGCAAAGCGACAAGGCCGACTTTGGACATTTCTTGGGCAATAAAAGAATTGACAGCATCGGCTGTTTGCTCGACGGCGGCAGTAGCCGCCGCATCCAAGAGTAAGCCAAGGGCGTAGCGATCTTGTTTAAAGCAGTTTTCAATGGAATATTCCAGCTCAGCGCCGATGGTTACGGCCATAACTGCTATTTGGACAGAGCCTTGCAGATGCTCGATCAGAGGCTGACTTTTTAGTTTTAGAGGAGTAGGGCTGAGGATGATTTGATTTCGATCATCATAACCGTATATCTGCCAAATGCCCTTGGGTTGGAGGAGCAGTAGCGCTTCTTCGCACGCTTCTTTAATTAAGCTGTCAGGAAAGTCTTTGGCCCGGGCCAAGCCAGCATAGCGGCGCATTTCTTTTTCATCAATTTCTTTGATCATGGGATGATAAAAAGGCATGACACAAGCGCCTCCTCTCACTAAATTAGTGGTTTCTTCATTATAGCATAGGAAAATAATGTGTTCGAGATTTTATTCTTTCTCTTTTCTGTTATATACGTTTTTAGATGCTAAACGGAAGGGGAGGTAAGGGAGTGTGGTTATTCCATTCTCTCTGGCCTTTCTGGTGGCGACCGGAGAATATGCCATCCTTGGCCTGCCGGCATTAGGTATCTCACATACCGTCAGGCGCATCCAGCGTCGTCGTCGATTCTCTTGTTCATAGCTTTTTCTCTTTCTTTTTTAAAAATGTTTCACGTGAAACAAGAAAATGGCAGGGAAAAGATAACACTATGTGGAATGAAAGAAAAATAAGCTTTTTAGGAAGGGTATGAGGTGAAAGGTTTGGCTAGAGTAATTGCAATTGCCAATCAAAAAGGCGGCGTCGGTAAAACGACGACGGCAGTGAATTTGAGTGCCTGTTTGGCGGAAAACGGCAAAAAAGTGTTGTTAGTAGATGTTGATCCCCAAGGAAATGCCACAAGCGGCTTAGGAATCAATAAAAAAGAGCTGCAAATTTCCTTGTATGATGTGCTTGTTAGTGACACTCCGCTTGAGGAGGCGGTAGTATCTACTGAATTAGAGTCTCTTTTTTTAGTGCCGGCTACGATTCAATTGGCTGGGGCGGAAGTAGAATTGGTCAGCGCTTTTTCTAGGGAGTTGAAATTAAAGCGGGCTTTGCAAAAAAGTTTAGAGAAATTTGATTATATTGTGATTGACTGTCCGCCTTCGTTAGGGTTATTAACAATTAATTCTCTTTCGGCTGCTGATTCGCTATTAGTGCCCATTCAATGTGAATTCTATGCGTTAGAAGGATTATCTCAGTTGATGCAGACCGTTTCCTTGGTACAAAACAACTTAAACCCTCAGTTAGAACTAGAAGGTGTTTTGTTGACTATGTTTGACGGACGTACGAATCTGTCCTTGCAAGTGGCGGAAGAGGTTCGCAGTCACTTTGGCGGCAAGGTTTATGAGACGATTATTCCACGGAATGTTCGTTTGAGCGAAGCCCCAAGTTATGGGCAGCCTATTGTAAAATATGATCCGCGCTCTAAAGGCGCCGAAGTGTATGGCGAACTGGCGCGGGAGGTGATTCGACGTGTCTAAAACACCGCAACGTGGCTTAGGGCGCGGCTTGGATGCTTTGTTCCATAATGCAGCCTCAGAAGAGGTGCGCACCGTACCGATTGGTAAAATTACACCGAATCGCTTTCAGCCGAGAAAGCATTTTGATGAAGACGCTTTAGCGGAATTATCGGAATCAGTACGTCAATATGGCGTTTTACAGCCTATTGTTGTACGGCGGACGATGACCGGATATGAATTAGTAGCCGGTGAGCGTCGTTGGCGAGCTTCGCAGCAAGCCGGACTAAAAGAAATTCCTGCGGTAGTACGGGATTATACTGACGGAGAAATGACGGAAATTGCGCTGATTGAAAATCTGCAGCGCGAAAATCTTAATCCGATAGAGGAAGCGGAAGCCTATAAACGTCTTATGGAAGAGTTTGGACTAACGCAAGAAGAAGTAGCGCGTAAGATTGGCCGTAGTCGCTCGTTAATTGCCAATACCTTGCGTTTGTTAAACCTTCCCGTAGGCGTACAACAACATGTATCGATGGGTTTATTGACAACCGGACAAATTCGGCCTATTCTAGCGTTGCCAACAGAAGCGCTCCAAGAAGAAGCGGCGCAAACCATTTTAGAGCAGGAATTGTCGGCTCGAGACGCGGAAGAATGGGTACGGCGCTTGATGGCCGGGCAAAAAGAACGTAAACCTCGTCAAAAAGATGAAATTGTGCCTGATGTATATTGGCAAGACGCTGAAGACCGGTTGCAAAACCGTTTAGGGACGAAGGTTCGCATTAAACCGGGTAAACTAAAAAGTAAAATTGAAATCGAATTTTATTCCCAAGAGGACTTAGAACGTCTTTTAGAATTAATTCAAGAGCAGCAGAATTTGGCTGGCTTTGCAATGAAGCAGCAAGGACCTTTTAGTGTATAGAAAAATTTACACATGTTTCACGTGAAACAATATAAAAACAAAAGACAACGGAAGCTTTATTAAGCTGCCGTTGTCTTTATGTAGATACCATAATTTTACGCTTTTCGCAGATAGATGATAAAATGTAGGATGTTGCTAACAAATCGCGGAATACACGAAAGACGCGAAAGAGGTTTTCACGCTAGTATGTCTTCCTCTTTTCCTCGGTATTCTCCGCACCCTCCCTATACTCCTGTTCATTCCACATTCCCCATATTTTCTCTATCGTGATTTTTAGAGGTGAAACTATGATTTACTTGGATAATGCTGCGACAACCTGGCCCAAGCCTAAAGCGGTGGCTGAAGCTGTCGCTGCCTGTATTGAAGCGGTTCCCGGCACGCCAGGACGAGGTTCGCATCAGGGTGCAAGGCAGGCGGCGCGTATCGCTTTTGAAGCGAGAGAAGAAATTGCGGCTTTGTTTGACGTTGAAGATGCGACGCGCATTGCGTTTTGCGGTAATGCTACGCAGGCCTTGAATACGGCTCTTTTTGGTTTATTGCAGCCTGGTGATGTGGTGCTTACGTCGTCTTGGGAACATAATGCTGTAGTGCGCCCGTTGTACGCACTAGAAAAGCAAGGCGTGATTATCCGAAAAATCACTCCCAGCCAAGACGGTCCTCTGGACTTAACCGCGTTGGAAGCCGCTCTGCCTGGGGCCAAAGCGTTAGTTTTGACGCACGCCAGCAATGTAACCGGCGCTATTCTGCCTATTCGGGAAGCGGCGGCTCTGGCGGCGCGGCATGGCTGTTTGGTGCTTGTGGATGCGGCGCAAACGGCAGGGGTAGAAGATATTAAAGCTTCCTGGGGTTTGCATGTGATTGCTTTTGCCGGTCATAAGGGCCTGTTAGGACCACAGGGGACAGGCGGCTTATACGTAGCTCCTCATGTTTCTGTGAAACCTTTGATTTTCGGCGGTACCGGCAGTAGTTCGGAGAAGCGGGAACAGCCTTCCTTTTATCCAGATTGCCTGGAAAGCGGTACGTTGAATACGCCTGGTCTGGCCGGGTTATTGGCAGGAGTGCGTTTTGTGCGCGCTACGGGAGTGGAGAAAATTCGTTGTCGCGAGAGCGGCCTGGCTGAAAAATTGCGTGTTGCGCTTCGCCATATGCAGGGGATCAGCATGAAAGGGGAAAAGCCGGGACAACTGCAGACGGCGGTGCTTTCCTTTACGGTAGAGGGCATGGACAGTAATGTAGCGGCCTTGTGGTTAGAAGAAAAAGCAGGAATTGTTTGCCGGGCCGGGCTGCATTGCGCGCCATGGGCGCACGAGGCTTTGGGAACGCTGGAAACAGGAACTGTCCGTTTAAGTCCAGGCTACTTTAATACAGATGCGGAAATAGAAGAGGCGATTAAAGCGTTGCAACAGTTGACGCAAGGGGTTTGACTTTAAGGAGGTTGTGTATGATACAGGGAAGCGTGGTCAATGCCGCGGCCATCGTGGCAGGGACGGCGGTGGGGCTTCTGCTGCGCAAGGGCATTCAGGAACGGTACCAGCAGACCGTGTTATCGGGCGTAGCCATGTCGGTTGGTCTGATTGGCGTGACTATGGCGCTGAAAACACAAAACATTTTATTAGTCATTGTCAGCATGGTGCTAGGGGGACTAATTGGGGAATTTTTAGATATTGACGCTCGGCTGGAAAGAATGGGAGCTTGGCTGACGCAGCGTTTAGGAGCTCAGTATGGCAATGTCGGCCAAGGCTTTGTTACGGCCAGCTTAGTGTTCTGTGTCGGCGCTATGGCGGTAGTCGGATCGATTCAAGACGGCATGACCGACGATGCGGCGACACTATATGCAAAAGCTACGCTGGATGGCATCGCATCCGCAGTTTTTGCTTCCAGTATGGGCGCCGGTGTAGCTCTTTCGGCGCTGCCGGTGTTATTATATCAAGGCGGGATTTCCTTAGCTGCAGCCGCTTTTGGAGCTACCTTGCCAACCGAGGCTGTCACCGAGATGAGCGCCGTCGGCGGGCTTTTGATTGTAGGCATTAGCATGCGGATGCTAAATCTGGGGGAGATTCGCATTGCTAACTTGTTGCCAGCCGTATTTGTAGCGCCTCTGTTGGTTTTGTTTTGGCCTTCTTAGGTTTTTCTTTTTAGTTTGTTTAGAAGGCCATAAAATTGCAATAGTTAATTTTATGAAAGCCCTTAGGAAAGCAGTGGCTTCTTAGGGGAATTTGTAGTAAAATACCACATGCGGATGCATGCTGTTTAGGCAAAGGTCTGTGCGGCTTTTAAGGATAAGCCGTAGTTACATAGGGGAGGATGCGATCGATCTTGGGACAACAGGAGTTAATTGAAATTCAGCAATGGATTTTGAACTATTTACCGTATTTATTGTTAGTCTTTGCGGTAATGGTGTTAATTGCGCTAACTTTTTTCATCAGTCTGAATTTCAAGATGAGCAAGGCCAAAAAACGCTATGAGAAATTGATGACCGGTATGGAAGGCGTAAATCTGGAGCAATTGCTGGAAAATCACATCAGCGAAGTGCGTCAGTTGCGCGGCCAGGTAGAGCAGCTAACGCAGCAGGTAGAAGATCTGACAGCGGTTTCGCGCGTGTGTGTGCAAAAAGTTGGCGTAGTACGCTTTCGGGCCTTTGAAGATACGGGCAGCGATTTAAGTTTTGCTATTGCCCTTTTGGATTCAGAGGACAATGGCGTAGTGCTGTCCAGTTTGTTTGGTCGAACCGAATCCAGGGTCTATGCTAAGCCCGTAGAACACGGTACTTCCAGCTATCTTTTATCAACAGAAGAGAATGAAGCCCTGGGCAAGGCCAAAAAGCAAACATTGATTAAGTAACAAAAGAAACAAAAAAATCCTGCTGCATATTTCTGCAACGGCAGGATTTTTTTGTTTTATGGCGAATAAAATATTTTTGGGAGTTACTTCCTAAGACCTAAGAAAGGAGGCTATTGGTTTTGAAGAAACCGGAGCAAAAAAAAGAACGTAAAGATTTTACGTTGATGATGGTGCCTCACCATGGACAGAATGTACGCTCAATTCGGATTCCCTTGCAGTTAATACAGACGGTTGCTGCAGCTATTTTTGTTTGCGTTATTGCTGTAGGCGGTATGACTCTTTCCTATCGCAGCCAGGCTTCTATGGCGGACGCAGATAAGCAGGAACTAGAGCAATTGCGGCAAGTAAATCTGGTGCAAGCGCAACAGATTGATCAGCTGGCTAAGGAGACGGCATCCATTCAATCCGATATGCAGCGTTTGAATCAGCTGGATGCTGATCTGCGCCGCATGGTAAACAGCGAGGAAAAGGCAGATGTGTCGCGCGGCGGTGTGAACCGTCCGGCTAATGGAACTGCTTATGACGGTCAAGGCGGGCCGGAAGCAAAGCCTTCAGCAGGCGATTTGCTGAATGTAGTCCATGATCTTCGAGTGCAAATGCAAGAACGAGAAGAAAGTTTGAGTCAACTTCGCAGCAATTTATTAGAAAAGAAAGCAGTTCAGGCGGCCACTCCATCCATTTGGCCTGCCAGCGGGTCGGTAACGTCTCGTTTTGGTTGGCGTAACTCTCCGTTTGGCGGCGGTAGCGGAGACTGGCACCCTGGTATTGATATTGCCAATGACTCAGGAACTCCGATTTTGGCTACAGCCGAAGGAACGGTTGTGGGCAGCGGCTGGGTTAGCGGCTACGGGTATTTGGTGGAGATTGACCATGGCAATGGCATCCACACCTTATACGGACATAACTCGCAGAATCTTGTTTCTGTGGGCCAGCACGTGACGAAGGGACAGCTTATTTCGTATATGGGCAGTACCGGCTACAGTACGGGGCCGCATGTGCATTATGAAGTGCGCGTGAACGGCAGCGTGGTCAATCCGGCCAGCTTCCTTTAAGAAATCTTTTTGTTCCTGAAATATGACAGAATCATTTAGTCAACGGTTTCCTAGGAGCCGTTGACTCATTTTTTAATCTCTGCCAAAGCTTTTGTTTTCAACCGTGATTCGTTGTTTCGGAGGCTTTTGGACAATGTATAAGATGGAGGAAGTATGTTTAGAAAAAAAGGCGATGCAGCATCCGCTCCGGTGGAAACTATGATTAGTAAAGAATGCGAACTCTTAGGCAGTATTGCAGCAAAAGGGAGCTTGCGCATTGATGGAAAAGTGGCCGGGGATGTTACTACCGACGGCGATGTGTTGGTAGGAGAAGGCGGTTTGATTGAAGGCGATATTAAGGCTCAAAATGTTATTTTAGCCGGAACGGTTCGGGGGAATCTAAAAATTAACGGTAAATTGGAGTTGTACCCGACCGCTCATTTAACAGGGGACGTGAAGGTGGCCGTTTTGAATATTTCCGATGGCGCTTTTTTTCACGGCACTTGCGAAATGGAAAAAATTCAGGCGTAATTTCTTCCTATATATACTGTATAAACTATAGAATCAATCCTCGCGCAGCTTTTTTTAGCGGCAGCGAGGATTTTTTTAGTATTAAAAACGCTGTGTTTTTGGGCGGAAGATGTATGTATACAGCAAAACAATGCAAAACATACTACTCTTCATTCAAGGTATTTTTTAGAGAGAAAATACCTCGGTTATAGGCTTAGTATGTACGTGACTTAACACTTATGGCGATGTGGCATATTTGCTTACTATAGCCTATTTGAAGTATAAATATACAAAAAACAAAATACATACATAAGAAACGGCCCTGAAACAAAGGATTTGTCAGAAAAAAAGTATTTTTAAAATGCATATTGACAGTATAAAACCATGGCCTATAATAAATACTAGCATGAAAACACTGTTGTATACAAAAAGACAAATGTTTTCAGGGAGTGTGCCTAGGGTTCCGCGCTATTTAGCGGCTGGTCCAAGCGGCACAGGAGAGGCGAAGCCGCCTCTTTACACCGTGGGTAGAAAAGACCCTGCGGAAGGTCCCGGCGGATGTCGGCACTTTGCGCAGGGTCTTTTCCTTTTTTGTTCAGCGGAGAAAGTTGTGCTGAAGCTGCGATGTGCTTGATTGGTTTTGCAGAGAGAGAAGGAAGGGAGACAGTCATATGTGTAGAATTGGCGCCATTAAGAGCAGTCAAGTATTCCACCCGTCTGCCGCATTGCGGCTCATGCTGCCCCAACAAAAAGGGCATGATAATTCCGGTTTTGCTATGACCTTGCAGGATTTGGAGGGGCGTTTCGCTGAGCATAAGGACAAGCCTCTCTTGTCGTTGGCTTGTACTCAGCGAGGGGCCAAACTGGTAGAGGATTATATGGACTCTGCCGGCTTTACTCCTCTGCAGGAATGGATTCCTCGGGGCAGCCGCAAAGCGGGCCTAGATATCCAAGCCATGCCGTACTACATTTTCCGCCAATATGACTATCCGGATTATTTGGCGACCGCTCCAGCAGAAGAAAAAGAAGATCTGCTTATGGATACCCGTCTGGCTTTACGGGCGCTTTTGGAGCCGGAAGATGAAGGCTATGTGTATTCTTTCTGGCCGGATGTACTGACCCTAAAAGAAATCGGCGATCCCCGAGATATCGCCACCTATTTCCGTCTTTGGGACGATACAGGCGATCTTTTAGCGCGCAACCTGGTGGTGCAGTGCCGTCAAAATACCAACTACGATATTGTTCGCTATGCGGCGCATCCCTTCTTCTTGCAGGGCTATACCCTTTGCGCTAATGGGGAAAACACTTTCTATACCAAAAACAAGGAGTATCAGAAATCGTTGCATCGCGGCTATATCGGTTTTGAGTCGGATTCGCAAAATTTCCTTTATACCTTGCATTATGTGCTGCATGAACTTAAGTGGCCATTGCAGTACTATAAACATGTAATTACGCCATTGCCGTTTAGTGAAATGGAAGAGCGCCCCGACAAGGATGTGCTGACCACCATTCGTCAGTCTATGGGGCATTTGGAAATCAACGGACCGAACACGGTTATCGGGCTTTTGCCGGATGGACGCATGATGACATGCTGCGATTCCAAAAAGCTGCGGCCTGTTGTTATTGGCGGCGACGCAGTGACGAAAGCTATTTCTTCGGAAGTGTGCGGCTTGAACGCTATTTTGCCGGATCGTGATATTGCCAGCGATATTTATCCCAACGAGCGCGAAATCGTGCTGATTAACAACCAGTTGGAGGTAGAGCGATGGAAACAGTAAGAACCCAGGATGTAGGCGTCAACGACCTCAACTGGAAAATACAGTATAACCCAGAGCGGTGTACTCTTTGCGGCAGCTGTGTAGCCGCCTGTACTTTCGGAGCTATTGAAGCGGCCGTAGAACGGCGCAGCAGCGTCGTATCCCGCGGCCCTGTACCCAACCCGGTAAAAGAGCATGCGGCTATGCCTGTGATTCGTCAGAAGCGTTCTGTAGCGAATGCCTGTGTAGGCTGCGCCATGTGCGAGAAGGTTTGTCCTAATCAGGCCATCCGGCCAGTGCGCAATGAAGATACGCGTCAGAATCTGCTGGCCCGGGCTGGCGGCGCTACGATTAAGCGAGGAGGACGGACCAATCTGAACGCTGACCGTACGCTGGATCGTATTGTGGTTGGTCGCATTTCGCAGATGACTGACCCTTCGCTGGATTCGGAGCGTCATACCTTTGATATGCGCACTCCTTTGGGGCGCGTGCTTCCGCCGTCGCAGCTGCCGCTGGCTTCGGCCAACGGTTCGTTGCAGTTAAACGGTCATACGCCGCCAGTCAGCTGGATTTATCCGATTATTTTCAGCGACATGTCCATTGGGGCGCTGTCGACTCGCGCCTGGGAAGCGTTGGCGCTGGCTACGGCCTATCTCAATGAAAAGCATGGCTTGCCAGTACGCATGTGCTCCGGCGAAGGCGGCATGCCGGTGAAGCTGATGGAATCCGAGCAGCTTAAGTACGTGATTCTGCAGATTGCTTCCGGCCATTTCGGCTGGAATCGTATCATTCAGGCTATGCCGAAAATGAAAGTCGATCCGGCGGCGGTGATGATCAAAATCGGTCAGGGCGCTAAGCCTGGCGATGGCGGTCTTTTACCGGCGGCTAAGGTGGCTTCTCATATTCAGGCCATCCGTGGCGTACCCAAGGCGGACCTTATGTCTCCCCCTAACCATCAGGGCCTGTACTCCATTGAGGAGTCGGTACAGAAAATGTTCCTTTCCATGAACGCCGCTTTTGGCTTCCGGGTGCCGGTAGCGATCAAATGCGCCGCCTCGGCTACTTCGGTCTCCGTATACAACAACTTGCTTCGCGACCCGTACCGCATTTGCGGCGGCTTTTTCATCGACGGCATTCAGGGCGGCACCGGCGCAGCCAATGAAGTATCGCTGGACCATACGGGCCATCCGGTGGTTTCCAAGCTGCGTGAGTGTTACTTGGCGGCGGTTAAGCAAGGCCGTCAAGGTCAGATTCCTATCTTCGCCGGCGGCGGCGTGGGCCTTACAGGCAACGCGGCTGCGGATGCGTTTAAACTGATCTGCCTGGGCGCTAACGGCGTCTTTATCGGCAAGATCCTGATCCAGTTGATGGGCTGTGTCGGCAACGAACACGGGCGCTGTAACTCCTGTTCCACAGGCAAGTGTCCTACAGGCATCTGTACGCAGGACCCGCGGCTGGTAGGGCGTCTGGACATCGACAAAGCGGCTCAGGCGGTTGTCGATTATACCCTGGCGCTAAACAGCGAATTCAAGAAACTGATGGCCCCTGTAGGCAACAGCTCGCTGCCTATCGGCCGTTCTGATGCGCTGGTAACGACTGATCGCGCCATAGCGGAAAAATTAGCCATCCAATACGTCTGCTGATAGGGAGAAGGAGGAACTGGAGATGCTTACGATTGACACTTTGGCAGGAGGAAAACGCCTGTCCACACAAGAACTCCTGACCGCCATCAGCGAGGCGCTAGCGGCGGGAGAAACAGAATTTCATATTTTGGCCAGCGGCCAGCATGATATCGGCGGTCCTTTATGGCACCCCGAAGGAAAATCGCTTCGTTTCACGGTAACGAATCCAGGGCAGCGCGTGGGGTCCATGTGCATGCCCGGAACGGAAGTCATTGTAGAAGGCTCGTCCTCGGCGGATGTAGGCTGGCTGAACGCCGGCGGCCGCATTGTTGTCAAAGGCGATGGCGGTGATACTACCGCCCATTGCGCTGCTGGCGGCAGTATTTATGTCGGCGGCCGAGCCGGAACGCGTTCCGGCTCCTTGATGAAGCATGACCCTCTGTATGCGCCGCCTGAATTTTGGGTTTTGAAGCGTTGCGGCAGCTTCTCCTTTGAATTTATGTCCGGCGGTATTGCTGTTGTTTGCGGCGTAGATGTTGAAGCGGACGAGTCGGTTCTAGGCGATCGCTCCTGCGTTGGCATGGTGGGCGGCGTAGTATACGTCCGCGGACCGCTTCACGGTGTTTCGGCCAAGGACGTAAAGGTGCGCGCCTTGGAAGCGGCGGATATTGACTATCTGTCCAGTCACATGGATGATTTTTTGCAGTCTGTAGAACGGAAAGAACTGCAGGCGGAATTGACCAAGTGGAATGAATGGCAAAAAATCGTACCCCTCACCTATGAAGAACGGCCTAAAAAAGTTGAGTCCCATCTTTTTGATTTCCGGACAAATGAGTGGGTTCCCGGCGGTATTTTCAGTGATGTAGTAAAGGATGATTTTTCCGTAGTTGGTTTGGTTACGAGCGGCGTGATGCGTCAGCGCGTACCGCAATGGGAAAATGCCCGCTTTGCGGCTCCCTGCCAATTTAATTGCCCGGCGTCCATTCCGTCACAGGATCGTTTCAACTTGCTGCGCGACGGCAAGGTAGGAGAAGCGTATCGTCTGGTGTTGGAATACACGCCGTTCCCAGGCTCGGTTTGCGGCAGTGTTTGCCCCAATTTGTGCATGGACGACTGTACTCGCGGTCAAATTGATTTATCTGCGCAAATCGGCGCTTTGGGACGGTATTCGCGCGAAGTAACACTGCCGCAGGCAGTGCAAAAAACCGGCAAAACCGTTGCTGTGATCGGCGGCGGCGTGGCCGGTCTGACAGCTGCGTGGGAACTAGTGCGTCAGGGACATGACGTAACCGTTTTTGAAAGTGATGCGAAAATGGGCGGCAAAATGGAACAGGCCATTCCCCGCTCCCGTCTGGCGGCGGAAGTACTTGAAGCCGAAGTAGCCCGCGTGGCGTCGCTGGGTGTAACGTATCGCAACAATGAGACCGTGGATGCCGCGAAATTTGCACAGCTGCGGCAACAATACGATGGCGTGGTAGTGGCTACCGGGGGCCATGTGTCAAAAGTGATTCCCTGGCCTGGTTCCGAGCGCTTGGTCAAAGGGCTGGAATTCCTCAAAGCCGTCAACAGTGGGCAAAAGCCGAAAATCGGCAAAAAAGTCGTTGTCATAGGCTGCGGCAATGCAGGTATGGACGTGGCTATCGGCGCCTATGAAATGGGAGCTGAAGAAGTCACTTGCATCGACGTGGCTAAGCCGGCTGCTTTTGAAAAGGAAATTGAACATGTAGAAGAGCTGGGAGGCGTACTGCTTTGGCCGGCGGCCACCCAGGAAATAACGGCGGAAGGCGTACGCTTGACAGATGGAAGGATGCTGGCGGCGGATACGGTGATTATCAGTATCGGCGAAGTGCCGGATCTGTCCTTCCTGCCTGCGGAGCTGCCCCAAGAGCGCGGCTTTATGAAAGCCGGAGCAGCAGGGAAGTTGGCAGAACGCCTTTATACCGCAGGGGATACCATTCGCCCCGGCCTCTTGGTGGATGCCATCGGCGCCGCTCGTGAAGCGGCCAAAGCATTGCATGCGGAGTTGACTGGTGAAGCCTATGCAACGAAGGAAAAAGTGGCGCTGCCGCAAGGCCGCCTCTCTACGGAGTATTTCGAACGTTGCCAAACCGGTCAAGTTCCTCAAGCCAAGGAAGACTATCTGCGCTGTATCAGCTGTGGTACTTGCCGCGACTGTCATATGTGCGAAAAATCTTGTCCCGAAAAGGCTATTTCCCGGGAAATAAAGGAAGACGGTTCGTTCGCCTATGTTTCGGACGACAGCCGCTGCATTGGCTGCGGCGTATGCGCAGGCATTTGCCCTTGCGGCATCTGGTCGATGCATCCGAACAATACTCCCTTGCCTTGTAACTAAACAAGTAAAGCGCCGCCTGTAGAGGCGGCGCTTTTTTTCTTGCTGCACCAGAATTTATAAGTTTTGAGAGGCTGTGCAAGGAGGAATAGAGCGGCTTTGTACGGACGACAAATCAAATTTCGCGATTTTCGCGGTTGGATAAAAATTTCGAGAGACGTTGCTAACGAACCGCGAAATACACAACACACGCGAAATGGGTTTTAAAGAGATTATGTCTTTTCATGTTCCTCTTTCTTCTCCGGTGTATCCTCCCGTGACTCCGATTTTCTTGTTCACTCTTTGCTGTCATAGCCCTCACTTTACTCCTGTTTAATCAATGTTCCCCGGTATTTTCCTGCGAAAGAGAGTGCTAAATCACAAAATCCTCACCAAAGAAACAAATGGTGTCTAAAAATAGACATGTTTCGACATCGTGAACATTACATGTCGATAAATGAAAAAATATGTGAACTTTTGATTGACATGGAGGATGTAGGAAAATATAATAAAGGACAACGGACAAGATTATCCGTGCAAAAAACACATGTTTCTATGTGCTATGTAATTTTGTAACATCCGCGCGAAAATGAAACATGGTGAGAAGGTCCAGGCATTATAAGGTAGATTCTAAGATTGAGATGAAACAGGGGGCATGTAGCGTGAGTAAAAAATGGCAGAAGTGGCTCGGCGTAGCCTTGGCAGCCACGCTGACAACAGCGTTGGTAGCCGGTTGCGGCGGCAAAAGCGAACCTAAAGGAGACGCTAACGAGATTCGCATTGGCGCTAGTATGGAACTGACTGGCGGTGTAGCTGCGTACGGTCAGCAAACGCTGAACGGCATTAAACTGGCTGTAAAACAAGCGAATGACGCGGGCGGCATCAATGGCAAAAAAATCAACTTGATTGTGGCGGACAACAAGTCGGAAGCATCGGAGGCTACCAACTCGGTAACGAAGCTAATCAATCAGGATAAAGTTATTGCTGTTCTCGGACCTGTAGTAAGCTCGAATGCACTGGCTGCACTGCCGGTAGCGGAAAGTGCAAAAGTGCCTCTTTTGACACCGACAGCTACCAACCCGGATGTGACTGTTAAAGATGGTAAGGTTCGGCCGTATGCGTTCCGTTCCTGTTTCATTGATCCTTTCCAGGGAACCGTAGTGGCTAATTTTGCCACGAAAACCTTAGGCGCTAAGAAAGCGGCTATCTATGTAGACAACAGCTCGGATTATTCGAAAGGGCTGGCTAAATTCTTTGAAGAGAATTTTGTTAAAAATGGCGGCACCGTTGTTATTAAAGAAGCCTTCTTGCAAAAGGATCAGGATTTCAAATCGACCTTGACCAAGATTAAAGCGGCTGGTGCGGATGTGCTGTATGTTCCTGGCTACTATGAAGAAGTAGGGAAAATTGTCAAACAAGCTCGTGAAATGGGAATTACCATTCCGATTACTGGCGGCGACGGTTGGGATAATGCCAAGCTGCCGGAAGTGGCTGGCGCAGCGGCACTGAATAATACCTTCTTCAGCAACCATTATTCGGCAGAAGATAAGGATCCTAATGTTTCTAAATTTGTAGAAGCTTACAAGAAAGAATACAATGAAGCTCCTAGCGCTTTGTCCGCGTTGGGCTATGATGCCGGCTTGTTGCTGGTAGACGCTCTCAAACGCGCAGGCAGCGCTGATTCGGCGAAACTGACCGAAGCCTTGGCGGCGGTGAAGAACCTTCAGGTTTCTACCGGTATTATTTCCCTGGATGCTAATCACAACCCGGTTAAGAGCGCGGTTATCATTGAAATGAAGGACGGCAAGCAAACCTTTAAGGAAAAAGTCAATCCCTAAGGAAAGCGGGCTAAGGCAACTTGCCTTAGCCCTTCTTTTTCCATTTTTTTCCGAATCGTATTCGCGCAGAAGCTTTCATTCAAGAGTTTGTCTTTGTTTTTCTGTAGAGGACAAGTGGTGTTCATGTATACAAGGAGTGGTATTGACAGTCCAAAAACCGTGCACTATAATGACAACATGTACACGGAAAGATTCACTGCAGGCGGACGCGATGTCGGATTATGGACACAGTTTTCAGAATAGCGGAAAGACATGGCGCTGGTGCAGGGAATTCAATGACAGGAGGCTGGAGAATGCTGACGAAAAAAGTCGCGCGCTGGATTGGCGTTGCCTTGGTAGGCGGCTTGCTGACAGCAGCCCTTGCAGGCTGTGGCGGCGGTGCTAAGCAAGATGCTAACGTAATTAAGCTCGGCGCCAACCTGGAGATGACCGGAAACAATGCTACCTTCGGACAATCGGCTGCTAACGGAGCCAAACTGGCGATTAAGGAAATTAACGCCAAAGGCGGCATCAACGGCAAGCAGTTGGAACTTGTAGTGGCGGACAATAAGAGCGAAGCGGCTGAGGCGGCCAATGCGATGCAGAAGCTGATTACTCAGGACAAAGTAGTAGGGGTGATTGCGCCGATTGCTTCGTCCAGCGTTATTGCTGCAGCTCAGGTTAACATGGCGAATAAGGTATTGGCCATTAGCCCGACGGCTTCCAATCCGAAAGTGACTGTAGACCCTGCTACCGGAAAAGTACGAGACTTCTTGTTCCGGGCGGCTTTCATTGATCCTTTCCAAGGTTCGGTTATGGCTAACTTCGCCGGCAAGAGCTTGAAAGCTACGAAAGCGGCTATGTATATCGACAATAGCTCTGACTATGCTAAAGGCTTGGGACAGTTTTTTAAGGAAACCTTCCTTAAAAATGGCGGCGCTATTGTTTCGGAAGAAGCGTACTTAGCCAAAGATACGGATTTTAAAGCGACTCTGACGAAAATCAAAGCGGCTAACCCGGATGTGCTCTTCGTACCCGGTTATTACCAGGAAGTGGGCATGATCATCAAACAGGCTCGTGAAATGGGGCTGACGATGCCGATTCTGGGCGGCGACGGCTGGGATTCGGCGAAGCTGCCGGAGATTGCCGGAGCTAGCGCTTTGAATAATACCTTCTTTGCCAACCATTATTCGCCTGACGACAATAGTCCGGCCATCAAAACTTTTGTTGAAGCGTACAAAAAGGAATACGGCCAAACGCCTGACGCCTTTGCCGCTCTCTCTTACGACGCCACGATGATGGTGATTGAAGCCATTAAACGCGCTGGCGGTACGGATACGACGAAAATTAAGGATGAGCTGGCTAAGACCAAGGAATACCAGGCTGTATCCGGAAAAATCACCTTGAATGAAAACCATGACGCGGTGAAAAGCGCTGTTATCATTGAATTCAAGGATGGTAAGCAAACATTTAAGGAAAAAGTCAATCCGTAATCCGAAGGTTTGTTAGCGGATGTACCGGGAGTTATCGAAGGGGATAAGACTGCGCAACCCATAGGGCTACGCGCCGTCTTGTTCCCTTTTTGTTGCTCGCGTTTTGAATAGAAGTGACTGAATTTAGACGGTTTTAGAATGGAAAGGAGGATCGCCCATGGATTTTTTAATTCAAGTAATACAACAGTTAATTAACGGTATTTCTTTGGGCAGCATTTACGCCCTGATCGCTCTTGGCTATACGATGGTTTACGGTATTATCAAGCTTATCAATTTTGCGCACGGCGACATTTATATGGTAGGTGCGTATATCGGCTTTTTTGCGACAACCGTATTGGGATTATCCTTTGTTCCAGCCTTGCTAATCGCGATGGTTGGCGCCGGTTTAGCGGGTATGTTGATTGAGTACCTGGCTTATCGGCCGCTGCGGTTTGCGCCGAAAATTTCGGTGCTGATTACAGCCATCGGCGTTTCACTGCTATTGGAATACGGCGGTATGCTGGTTGTCTCGCCTCAGCCGCGGACGTTCCCGGCAGTATTTCCTACAGAAACGTACAATTTGGCAGGCATTATCATCAACAACCAACAGGTGGTCATTTTGGTGGTTTCGCTGCTGCTCATGGTGCTGCTGACATATGTCGTGCAGTATACTAAAATCGGCAAGGCAATGCGCGCCGTGTCCTTTGATACGGAAGCCGCACAGCTTATGGGCATTGATTCGGGAAGAATCATTTCCTTCACCTTCGGTATTGGCTCGGCTTTGGCGGCGGCCGCTGGCGTTCTTGTTGGCGTCTACTACAACTCCATTGATCCGCTGATGGGCATTATGCCTGGTTTAAAGGCTTTCGTAGCCGCTGTTTTGGGCGGTATTGGTATTTTGCCTGGCGCTATGCTGGGAGGTCTTATCTTGGGTGTAGTGGAAGCGCTGGTAAGCGGCTTTATTTCTTCCACCTTCCGCGATGCGGCGGCGTTTGCCATTTTGATTCTTATTCTGCTCTTCAAGCCGTCCGGCTTGCTGGGCAAAAATACCCGTGAGAAAGTGTAGGTGACAGGCATGCGGAGCAAAACGAAAAAAGACCTAAAGGTTCTTGGTTTGTGCATTGCCCTGTTCGCTGTGGTGCAGGTGCTCATAAACCTGGACATTATTGGACCTTTTTGGGAATTAAATCTAGTTTTAATTGGCATTAATATTATTTTGGCAACCAGCTTGAACTTGATTAATGGTTTTACCGGTCAGTTTTCGATCGGTCATGCCGGCTTCATGGCGGTGGGCGCCTATGTTAGCGCCGTGCTGTCGGTAAAATTTGAACTCCCCTTCATCTTGGCTATTTTGGGCTCTGCCGCGAGCGCAGGCTTGCTGGGCTTTATGATCGGCTTGCCGACGCTGCGTCTGAAAGGCGACTATTTAGCCATTGCTACCCTTGGGTTGGGGGAAATCATTCGTATCTGCATTCTGAACATCCAGTATGTAGGCGGCGCCTCCGGCTTTATGGGCATCCCCCGATATACGAATTTTGCTTGGGTTTTTGCGTTAACAGTAGTTACCTTATTCGTTATCAAAAATCTGATCAACTCTACGCATGGACGCGCTTGCATCGCCATTCGCGAGAATGAGATCGCCGCTGAATCCATGGGGGTCGATACGACACGCTATAAAGTTATGGCCTTTACGATCGGCGCGTTCTTCGCCGGCGTAGCGGGCGCTCTCTTTTCGCATTATTTCTATATCGCCCATCCGGCTTCGTTTACTTTCATGAAGTCCTTCGATATTCTGACCATTGTGGTTTTGGGCGGCTTAGGCAGCTTGACTGGTTCCGTTACGGCGGCGGTGCTGCTGACCTTTGTTTCGGCAGCCCTGGCTGGGTATCCCGAATGGCGCATGGTCATTTATTCGCTCATGCTCATTATCTTGATGATTTATCGTCCTCAAGGCCTATTTGGCAACAAGGAATTGAGTTTGGCCATGTTTGGCCGTCTGTTTGGAGGTGGCAAACGTGACGCTGCTTAAGACTACGAAACTATCCAAGGTGTTCGGCGGCTTACGGGCGGTTTCCAATTTTGAAATGGAAATCAACAAGGGAGAGCTTGTTGGTTTAATCGGCCCGAACGGCGCCGGTAAGACTACGGCTTTTAACTTGTTGACCGGCGTATACGAACCGACCGAAGGGGAAATCATTTTTGACGGACAGAGCGTTGTCGGTCTGAAACCGTATCAGGTTACTCAAAAGGGGATTGCCAGAACGTTCCAGAACATTCGTCTGTTCAGTGACATGACGGTGCTGGATAATGTTAAGGTTGCGTATCACTTCCATATGAAATACGGCCTGGCGGAAGCGGTAAGCCGTTTGGGGCGTTATTTTGGCGAAGAAGAAGAACTGGAAGAGCAGGCCATTCGCTTTTTGGAAATCTTCCAATTGGCTGATAAAAAAGACGAAGTGGCTAAGAATCTTCCTTACGGGGAACAACGTCGCTTGGAAATTGCTCGGGCCCTGGCGGCTAAGCCTAAACTGCTGCTTTTAGACGAGCCCGCAGCCGGCATGAACCCGCAGGAAACGCAGCAGCTGCTGCAAATGATTCGTTGGATTCGTAAGGAATTTGACTTAACCATTCTTCTAATTGAGCATGACATGAGTCTGGTTATGAATGTGTGCGAGCGCATTTACGTGCTGGATTACGGCAAGATTATCGCCAGCGGCACGCCGGATGAAATCAAGAATAACAAGCAAGTCGTCGAGGCGTATCTCGGTGAGGAGGTGAACTGATGCTGACGATAGACAACCTTAACGTATTTTATGGCGCTATTCATGCGTTGAAGGGCATTTCTCTGGAAGTAAAAGAAGGGGAAATTGTGACCCTTATCGGCGCCAACGGCGCTGGCAAGTCGACTACGCTGCGCACCATTTCCGGCTTGTTGAAGCCGAAAGAAGGCAGCATTAAGTTTGAAGGCAAAGATATCGGCGGCATGGCAGCCCAAAATGTAGTTAAACTCGGCATTTCCCAGGTTCCCGAAGGACGGCGCATTTTCGCCAATATGACGGTTATGGAAAACTTGGAACTGGGCGCGTTTACTCGTAGCGATAAGGCTGGCATTGCTCAGGATTTGGATATGGTATTTGGTCGGTTTCCTCGCCTGGCTGAACGTAGAAGTCAGCTGGCTGGCACCTTGTCCGGCGGCGAGCAGCAGATGCTGGCGATGGGCCGCGCGCTGATGAGTCGTCCGCGGATGATGCTTCTGGATGAACCGTCCATGGGATTGGCGCCGCTGTTGATTCGGGAAATATTTAATATTATTGTAGATATTAATTCGACAGGAACCACGGTTCTTTTGGTCGAACAAAATGCTAATATGGCTTTGTCCATTGCGCACCGGGCTTATGTTATGGAAACCGGACGCATTACTCTTTCTGGCGATGCGAAAGAATTGGCCGCCAGTGAAGATGTTCGCAAAGCGTACCTCGGCGGTTAAGACCGTCACGCCGGGGTAGGCGTCCCTGGCTCCCCATGGATGAAAGGAGAGTGTTTCTATTATGTTTGTGAAAGATCAGATGACCGTCAATCCGGTGACTGTTACGTCAGCGACTACCATTGCGGATGCTGCGGAGCTCATGAAGAAACATCGCTTTCGCCGTTTGCCAGTGGTTGATATCGGCAAACTGGTGGGCATTGTAACCGACCGGGATTTGCGCAAGGCGTCCCCGTCTTCGGCGACAACCCTTTCCGTGCATGAAGCGGATTATTTGTTGTCCAAAGCCTCGATTAAGGATATCATGACGAAAAAAGTTCTTAGCATTGACTCGGAAGCTACCATCGAAGAGGCGGCGCTATTGATGTACAATAACCGCATTGGCGGCGTGCCGGTAGTGGATAAGAATCAAGATGTAGTCGGCATTATTACGGAGACCGATATCTTTAAATGCCTGGTAGACATTATGGGCTTGCCTTCTGGGACTACGCGCGTTACGATTCGCGTACCCGATAAGACAGGCGTTATTACTGAAATTACCGGTATTTATGCAGATTTGGGCATCAATATTACTTCTATGGCTAGCTACACCTTGCCCGATGGCAGCGGTGAAGAAGTCATTCGCGGCGATGTGAAAGATCTGGAAGAACTCAAGAAACGCATTGAGGCCAAAGGCTATAAAGTAGTTCACGTCGCTCAGATTGGCTAATGGAATTGAGAAAAATTCCCATAGTTTACACCGAAATGGACTTGTGATACAATACCAATAAGGATCAGGCGGCCGTGTTGTAACGGTGCGGCCGGGCTGCTCTTTAGCAGCAGTAGTCAGCCTACGGGACCCTCTAGGGGGCTCCGTAGGTTTTTTATATGTCGCCCCTTTTTTTGAGAGGAGCTAGTAAACATGAATGAAGAATTGGTATTGTTAAAGCGTCGTACAGCACGCCTATCGGTTGTGTCTAATACGTCATTGGTTGTTTTTAAGCTGCTGGTAAGCTGGCAAACCGGGGCTGTGAGTATTTTATCCGAGGCCGCTCATTCAGCGGTGGATTTGCTGGCGGCTTTAATTGCCTGGGCCGCGGTACGCAAGTCGGACTTGCCGCCTGATGAAAGGCATGCTTATGGGCACGGGAAGATCGAAAATCTCTCTGGCGCGATTGAGGCGGTGCTCATTGTTGTCGCTGCCGTGGGCATTGTCTGGGAAGCGGTACAAAAGCTTAATCAGCAGCATATGCCCGAGGATTTGGAACTGGGTCTGGCGGTAATGGCTCTTTCTATTGTCGTTAATTGGCTGGTATCCGGAAAACTGATGGCCGTAGCTAAGACTACGGGATCGCAGGCCTTGGAAGCGGATGCTATGCACTTGAGAGCCGATATTTGGACGTCTGTAGGCGTTTTGATTGGCTTGGGCTTGATTTATTGGACCGGTCTTCCTTGGCTGGATCCGGCGATTGCCTTGGTTGTAGCGGTGATTGTTTTCCGTGCAGGGTGGAAATTAACCAAAAATAGTTTCGCCGAGTTGACGGATATTAGCTTGCCGGCAGAGGAAGAAACGCGAATTGCGGCCTTGGTGCAGACGCATCCGGAAGTGCTCTCTTTGCATCGTTTGCGGACGCGCCGGTCAGGAAGCTATCGTCTACTGGACATGCATGTAGTTCTTGGCAAGGACTTGCCGCTGGAGAATGCTCATGCAATTTGCGACCAGTTGGAAGCTGAGCTTAAGGATGTATTTGCTCCGTGCGACGTCATTATTCACATGGAACCCTGCACGGTGGCGACTGAAGAGTTTGCTTGCGCAGGCTGTACGCAGTGTGAAAGGCGGTAAGCTTTCATGATGGCCAAGGCGTTTGATCTCTTTTTATCGTTAGTCATTTCGCGCTCTTGGCGACGAAGCCATCTGGAGCGCGTGCAAGGGCGGGTGCTTGAAGTTGGCGGCGGCAGCGGTTTATCTTTGTCCTGCTATCCTCACACCGGTTGGAACGGGCTGGTCTTGCTGGATTTGGACCAAGAAATGTTGGCTCTTGCCGCGCAGCGTAAGCTGCCTGGCGGTCAGCCGATAACCGTTTGCCAAGGGAACGTGGAAGCCTTGCCTTTCGAAGATGGCGCATTTGATACGATCGTGGCGCAGTTTCTCTTTTGCGGCGTAGGAAATCCTGTACAGGGGCTGCGTGAGTGTCGGCGTGTTTTAGCGCCGGAGGGTAGACTGTTTTTGCTGGAGCATGTGCGCAGCGACAATTGGTTATTAGGTCCGCTACTGGACGCGGTGAATGTGCTTACCAGCCGCCTGTTTGCAGATCGCTTTAACCAGCGTATCGAGCCTCTTTTAGAAGAGGCTGGTTGGCGGGTCGTGGAGCGGAGAGAATTATTTTTGGATGTGATTCGCCTAGTGGAGGCGACGCCGCAGGAAGAACAAGCGGCAAAATCGTAAGGTAAAGGCAGCCCTATGGCTCTTGAGAGCGTAGGACTGCCTTTTGTGTTGTTAGAGTGTACTATCTTTTCGAGAAGCCGTAAAAACGAAGGCAGGTGTTTCGGAGTTTGTATGGAATAGTGTTACCATATAAACGTCTTGTATTTATTATTAGCAGAAGGGAAGAGGTTTTATGGAGAAAAGAAAACCGTCGATACCTCAGTTTAAAGCTTGGAAGGAGCAGGGACGTAAAATTCGCATGGCGACGGCGTATGACTTTTCCTTTGCATCGTTGGTGGAACGGTCTCCGATCGAAATGATTTTAGTTGGAGATTCGTTGGGCATGGTGATGCTGGGCTATGACAGCACAGTGCCGGTAACGATGGAGGATATGGTACACCATACAAAGCCGGTAGTTCGCGGGGCGGCTAATACCTTTATTGTAGCGGATATGCCTTTTGGTTCTTATAATGTCAGCTTGAGCGAAACCATGCGCAACGCCAATCGGCTGATGCAGGAAGGCGGCGCTGATGCGATCAAACTGGAAGGCGGCGAAGGGGTGCTCGATTTGGTGGCGGCCTTGACCTCCGGCGGCGTACCGGTGATGGGGCATATTGGCTTGACGCCGCAGACGGCTTCACAATTGGGCGGTTTTAAAGTGCAGGGCAAGGATGCCGCAGCAGCGCAGCAGCTCATTGAAGACGCCATGGGCTTAGAAGAAGCCGGGGCTTTTGCGATTGTTTTGGAATGCGTACCGGCCCCTGTGGCTAAAATGATCAGTGAAAAACTATCCATTCCCACCATTGGCATTGGCGCGGGGCCGGATTGCGATGGACAAGTGCTGGTTATTCACGATTTGCTGGGTATTTTTGACCGTTTTACTCCTAAGTTCGTGAAAAAATATGCCGCCTTAAACGGAACGATTGTGGATGCGTTGAGCACCTATGCGAAAGAAGTGGAAGACGGAACCTTTCCGGGGCCGGAGCATTCTTTTGGCATGGTGGAAGAAGAGCTGCAACGACTTTATTAAAAAAGAGGAGGATGCGCAACCATGGAAGGCATTATGAAAATTAGTCAGTTTATCACCCGGCTCTTTCCTCTTTGGGTAGTGCTGTTTTCGTCATTGGCCTTTTTCTTTCCAGATCCCCTAAAACCCATGGCCAAATTCATTCCTTACGGTTTGGGCATTATTATGCTGGGCATGGGCCTTTCGATGAAAGTCGATGACTTTAAGTTGGTCCTTTCACGGCCTAAAGACGTTTTTTGGGGAATTATTTTACGGTATATGATTATGCCTTTTGTAGGCTATGGCGTGGCAACTATGCTGGGGCTGCCGCCAGCGTTGGCGGCGGGCTTGATTTTGGTGGGCTGCTGTCCCAGCGGTACGGCTTCTAATGTTATGACCTTTCTGGCTAAAGGAGATACGGCGCTATCGGTAACCGTGTCCAGCTTTAATACGGTACTGGCGCCGATTTTAACGCCCTTTATGTTTTTGTATTTAGCTGGATCCATCATTCCTATCAATACCGAAGCGTTGTTGATGGACATCGTTAAAATCGTCTTAGTGCCTGTGGCTCTGGGTATTGGCCTGCGGACGCTGGCTTCCGACTTTGTTGATAAAATCATGGGTGTCGTGCCGGTTGTATCGGTGGTGACCATTGTAGCGGTTATCGCAACGGTAATTGCGCTGAGCGCCGCGAAACTGGCAACCGTGGCGATTATTGCCTTTGCAGCGGTAGCGCTGCACAATGCTATCGGACTTGGCTTGGGTTATGGCGCAGCTAAGACGGTGGGCATGGGGGAAAAGAAATCCCGGGCTATTGCTTTTGAAATCGGCATGGAGAATTCCGGCTTGGCGGTGGCTTTGGCTATTGCCCATTTGGATCCGGTAGCGGCTATTCCGGGCGCTATTTTCAGCGTCTGGCATAATCTTACAGGATCGCTTTTGGCGGGATTCTGGGGCTCTAGAGAGACAAAATCTTAACTTCGGAACTATTGATTTATTCCTGCACGCGCCAGGAGAAATCTTTTTCCGTCTGGCGGTGTACTCATTAAATCAGTAGCTCCTTATGGGACTGAATTTTTTAGTGGACTAAGGACTTGAGCATCTAAAAGAGTAAGCTTATGTAAAATTTTTACATAAGCCTACTCTTTTTATGTGTTACGTTCCTACTCATGTGCTCTCTCATGTTCAACTTCTATTTTTCGCCTCAGATCCCTCACTCTACTCCCTTTACTCCTGTTAGAATTCCGTGTCCCAGTCCTGGTTTACTGGCTGTCGATGATCCGGCCTTGCTCTAGAAAGAGAATGCGGTCGCCGATGCGGCGGGCTTCGTCAAGGTCATGGGTGACCAGCAGCAGAGGGATGCGCCATTCTTTATGCAGCGCATTGAGCTCATCCTGTAGCTGTCGGCGGGTGGCGGCGTCCAGGGCGGATAAGGGCTCGTCCAGAAGGAGCAGCTGCGGCTGACTCATGAGCGCTCGGGCTAAGGCGACGCGTTGTTTTTCGCCGCCTGAAAGCACGCCGATGGAGCGCTCCGCTAGCGATGTTAGAGAAAAACGCTCCAGTAGCCGCTCATACAGAGCGGCGGAACCGTCCGGGCGGCTGCCGTAAAGAATATTCTTTTTTACGGATAAATGCGGGAAAAGAGCGTAGTCCTGGAACATATAGCCGATGCGCCGCAAGCGCGGCGGCAAAAAATGCTGGGTGGCGGCATCAAAAAAGACGCTTTCCTTTAACCGGATTTGCCCGGAATCCGGGCGTTCCAAACCCGCGAGGCAGCGCAGCAGCGTGGTCTTGCCGCAGCCGGAAGGACCGAAAAGAACCAGCTTTTCTGCGGCGTCTTGCTCAAAGCGAAGCTGCAGCGTAAAAGAAGGCAAGGCCTTGCGAACATCTACATGGAGCATGAGCGGACCTCCTTATGCTGGAGCCGGCGCTGCCAGTGGTTGAGAAAAAAGAGCATGGAAAAAGTAATGCCGCTGATAAGCAGTACATAAAGACCGGCTAATGTTAGATCGTTGGCTTCGGAAGCAAAATAAATGGCCAGCGGCAGGGTTTGGGTTTTGCCGGGAATGTTGCCGGCGACCATGATGGTTGCTCCGAATTCTCCCAAGGCGCGGGCGAAGGAGAGAATGCAGCCTGCAGCGACTCCGGGCCAGGCCAGCGGCAGGGAAATAGTAAAGAAGACGCGTAGTTCGCTGGCGCCAAGAGTGCGCGCCGCATCCTCAAGATGGGGATCGACGCTTTGCAGGGACGCTTTGGCGTTTTGGTACATTAAAGGAAAGGAGACGACAGCGCCGGCTAAGACTGCTGCATACGGCGTAAACACAAGCTGCGCTTGATCGCCGAAAAGCCAGAACAAAGGACCTTGGCGCCCTAACAGAAGCAGCAGGCAAAACCCAGTCACTACTGGGGGCAGCACCAATGGCAAGGTAAATAAGGCTTCCAACAAAGCTTTGCCGGGGATGTCCCAGCGGCGCAGCGCCCAGGCCCAAGCCAAGCCAAAGGTGACGACTACGAATAGAGAAGCTGCAGCTACCTGCAAGGATAGCCAGATGGGTTGCCAGGTCATGTTGGTTCCCTCCTTTAATGTGCATATTGGATTTGAAAAAAGGAAGCGGCAGTTCCGTAACGCGCTGCGAGTACAGCCGGAACTTCCGCCTCCTTTGGCTTTTCTATTACTATAGCACAATTTAACTCATTTGCAGAGACGTAAATTTTGCGCTTCCTTATGATTGGTGGAGCCAAGCAAAGGCTTTGGAGGCGCTAAACTCATCCATGCCGTTGGCAAAGAGCAGCTCTGCCTTATAGAAGCACTCTGCCAGGGGAGCCGCTTCAGCCGGCGGAATGGCAATACAGCTCATCTGCGCCTTTTTGGCGGCTTCTACGCCATAACGGGAATCTTCCATGACCAGACAGGCTTGAGGCGGCGTATTTAGCAGGCGGGCCGCTTCTAAAAAGACATCAGGCGCGGGTTTACCCTGTTTGACCTGAGCGGAAGAAAGGGTAACGTCAAAGTAGTTATGGAGATCAGCGGCTTCCAGAACGGCGTCAATGACTTCTTTGGAAGAACCGGAGGCCACCGCCAAAGGATAGCCATGTTCCTTTAAGAGATGGACAAAGATTCGCATTTCAGGAAATACATGAGTGCGCTTCCGGGCCATCTCCATATAGGCGGCATTTTTTCTCCGCAGCAGTTCTTCTACGGAAAGCGATAAGTTATATTGTTTTTTGATGTCGGCTAAAAAGCAGTGAGACGATAAGCCAGTATAGGGTTTTTTATGTTCCGCCTCAACGATAATGCCTAAAGGACGGAATATTGCTTGATCCGCTTCCAGATAAAGCGGTTCGCTATCGACAAGGGTGCCATCCAAATCAAAAATAACAGCCGAAAATTTGCGTGCAACTTGATTCATGCAATGCGCTCCTTTAAAGGGTGATTCTTTATAAAGATAAGTTCATTGTATCCTATTTTGAACGGCATTTGTCAATAAAGAAAAATCTATTTTAAGAAAGAACAAAAACCGTGGCGACAAGAAAGAACCCCTTAAATGGATTGTAAGGAGATGGAAAAGGTCCTATACTGAAGGAAATAAAGAAATAGGCGGAGGAACCGGATAAAATGAGCTATGTCTTAGCATGCGCTCTTTTTTTAGAATTTTGCGCAGGGCTGCTGTTGTTTATTGGAGGATATGCATTGTGGCAACGGCGTAAAAACCACGTTTCTTTAATGAATTACTTTGTGGCGCTGGCTTTCTCGACCGCTCTTTATGCGGCTGGCTATGGTGCGGAAATCCTTGATGTTTCGCTGGCGGGAAAGCTTTTGTGGCTCAAGGTCCAGTATTTGGGCATTCCTTTTATACCGGCTTTTTGGCTATGTGTGGCGCTGACCTATTCAGGGAGAGAGCAGTGGCTGCAGCCAAGAGCCCTGGCGGCGCTTTTTACGGTTCCTGTATTGACGCTGGCGCTGCATTTTACTTCCTCTTTTCACGGTCTTCATTATCAGGTGGAAGGCTTGACGGCTAACGGGCCATTTTTGCATGTAAAGGTGCATTACGGCCTGTGGTATTGGGTGCATTTCGCCTATTTGAGCTTGGCCGTGGTCGGGGGAAACCTACTTTTTTTGCAGCAATGGCGGCAGGCGGAGCCTTTGTATCGCCGACAGGTTTTAGTGATGTTTCTGGCTTCCTTGGTTCCCTGGCTGGCATACTTGCTGTACTTACTTAAGCTGACTCCCTGGGGGCTTGATTTGACGCCGGTTTTTTTTTCCTGCTCCCTCTTGGCGTTTGCTTGCGGTTTTTTCTGGCTGCAGCTATTTGATTTGGTGCCGGTGGCCAGAGCGGCCGTCTTTGATATGATTAGTGATGGAATTGTGGTTTTAGATCGCAAGCAGCGTTTGCTCGACAGCAATGTTGCGGCGGGGAAAATGCTGCCGGAACTTAAGGAAACAGGTTGTATTGGAAGAAAAATAGAAGCGGTGTTGCCGCAGTATACTGTATTGTTGACGCAGGTGGCGCAGCGTGAAGAGGGCGAAGAGCGAGTGCGTTGGCGTCTGCCGGGTAAAGAGGAGGAAATTTGCGCCAGCCGCGTAGTGCCTATTGTTGACCCGAAGGGCCAAGGGAGCGGACTCATTGTGGTGCTGCAAAATGTGACCGAAGAGGTTCGGCTCTTGGAACGTCTGCAGCAGGCGGCTACCATGGACGGACTGACGCAGATTTACAACCGGACGCATTTTTTTCAACTTTGTCAGGGAGAGTTTCGCAAGGAAGCGGCAGATGTGAAGACCTTTGCCTTGATTATTTTTGACTTGGATCACTTTAAGCGTATTAACGATACCTTTGGACATCAGGCTGGAGACGAAGTATTGCGGCAAGTGGCGAAGGCGGCGCAAGAAGTGCTGCGGGACAGCGATTTGCTAGGTCGGTACGGGGGAGAAGAGTTTATTTTATTTTTACCTCGCTCTTCGGCGCAGGAAGCTCTGCAGGTAGCGGAACGGCTGCGGTTGCGCATTGCAGCACTGCGCTTACCGGAGTTGGGCGAGGGCTGGCCTCTTTCCGCCAGTTTTGGCGTGGCTGAAGGGCAGGCGAGCCTGGAAACTTGCTTGCTGGCTGCGGATCAGGCTTTGTACGAGGCGAAACACGACGGGCGCAACTGCGTGCGGGTGAAAATGCCGGAAGCGTGAAGTAAAAAGAAAGTGGCTGTGCTGAAACGAGCGTTTCGGCGCAGCCACTTTGTGGTTATTCGTGTCTAGTAACCCTCCGTCGTACCCTCACTTTACTCCTTTTACTCCTGTTTGTTTTTACTCCGTGGCCTGGGCGCAAGCTTCCATGAGAGCTTCGCTCAAAGACGGGTGCGGGTGGGTCAGTGTAGACAGCTGCAGGGCGGTGACTCCTAAAGAAAGAGCCAACGAGGCTTCCCCCAGCAGCTCGGACACGTGGGGGCCGCTCATATGAACGCCCAGCAAGCGGTCGGTGACGGCGTCAACGACAACTTTAACCAAGCCGTCTCGTTCGCCCAGGCAAAGAGCTCTGCCGTTTTGGCGGAACGAAGCGCGCCCGCAACGTACTTCATAGCCTTGGCGTAGGGCGGCCTCTTCCGTTAAGCCGACGGAGGCTAATTCGGGCTGGGTATAAACACAGGAAGGAACCAAGTGCTGCGGTACGACGGCTGGATAACCCAGCGCGTTTTCCATCGCAGCGCGTCCTTCGGCATACGCTTTATGAGCTAGCAGTTTGCCGCCTGTAACATCGCCGGCGGCATAAATACCAGGCAAATTGGTTTCTTGGCGCTTATTAACGATAATTTCTCCTTTGTCCCCCAGGGCCAGACCTAAAGAAGCCGCTTCCGGAGGCGGAGCAGGCTGGCGTCCTGTGGCCAGAAGAACGATATCAGCGGGTACGTCTTTGGCGGCGCCTTTGTGTGTAAAAGAAACTGTTGTTTCTTCGCTGTTGTAGAGGATATTCGTTACTTGCGCCTGAGTAAAGATGCGCAGGCCTTGGCGCTGCAGGGACTTAACCAAATCTAGGGAAATATCCTTGTCTTCTTCCGGCAGTAATTGAGGCTGCAGTTCCAGCAGAATTACCTCGCTGCCTAAGGAGACAAACATTTGGGCAAACTCCAGACCAATGACGCCGCCGCCAATAACAACCAGGCGGCGCGGGATTTTTTTGAGAGTCAGCAGCTTGTCACTAGTGAAGACGCTCAAGGAGTCGGTGCCGGGAATCGGCGGGCGGTTGGCTTTGGAGCCAGTGGCAATGAGAAGTTTATCAAAGTTGAGCAAGTGGCTTTCCGTCTCGGTTACCACTTCCATTTCCGTGGCGGAGCTTAGACGTCCTTCGCCAGTAAGGCGCGTAACGCCGGCTTCCTTTAGTAATTGCTCTACGCCATTTCGCAGAATCTTAGTGATCCGTTCTTTTCGGGCCAGACTTCGAGACCAGTCGAGACCGGACAAAGGCATGTCTAGACCGAAATCACCGCATTTTTGGGCATAGCTCGCCAGTTCGGACGTGCGCAGCAAGGCTTTCGTCGGGATGCAGCCGTGGTTGAGACAGACACCGCCGCAGTGATCTTTTTCCACTAGGGTCACCGAGGCGCCAAGTTGAGCGGCGCGTAATGCGCCTAGGTATCCTGCGGGGCCGCCGCCGAGAACAACGATGCGAATAGCTGTGGTGGCCATGAGAGCATTCTCTCCCTTCGGTCAAATGACATATTATGGTTTTATCATATATCGAACAAGGGAAGACTGTCAAATACAACCGTAAGCAGGAGATGCACAAAGAGAAACAATGCAATAGAAGTAAAAAGCAAAAGTATACGGAAAGACCAAAGAATAATTCCAGAAAAGAGTAAATGAGATTGGCTAAAAAATGATGCTTAAAATAAGGGGGAAGGCGATATTGATATCAAAAATTGTGCAATTTGGCTAAAAAAGAACTGGATCTTTATGGAAGACTCGTATTGCTGTACAAAGGCCCTGCGGTAAGGAAGAACGAATGAATAAGGAGATGATTTTTGGAAGGAAGGTTTTAGGAGCATGAACATTCATATTCCCTACGGGAAAGCAGAGCTTACGCTGGCCTTGCCCCAGGAACGGGTAGCGGCAGTGCTGGAATCAAAGGCTCATGGCTATCAGGCGGAGGCAAGTGAAACAGAACTGGTGCGGCGAGCGATGGCGGCGCCTGTCGGTACGCCGCGATTGCAGGAATTGGTTCGAGGCAAGAAAAATATAGTGATTATTGTTAGCGATCATACGCGTCCGGTGCCGACGCAAGTGATTGCGCCGTTATTGCTGGCGGAAATTGAAGCAGGCAATCCGCAGGCGCAAGTCACGTTCTTGGTGGCGACTGGCTTGCATCGCGGCACAACGGAAGAGGAACTGCGCGAAAAATTCGGGCCGGATTTATATGGAAAAGTGCGGATTGTTGTACATGATTGCTGGGATAAAGACTCGCTGGTACAGCTGGAAAAACTGCCTTCCGGCGGCGAGCTGTGGCTGAACAAAGTGGCTGCTGAAGCGGATTTGCTGCTGGCGGAAGGCTTCATTGAGCCTCACTTGTTTGCGGGCTTTTCCGGCGGCCGCAAAAGCGTGCTGCCGGGCATTGTCGGCGACAGCACCATTCGCGTCAATCACTGTGCGGAGCATATTGCCCATGAGAAAGCGCGAGTCGGCATGTTAGAAGGAAATCCGATTCACGAAGATATGGTGCATGCGGCGCGCCAGGCTAAGCTGGCCTATATCGTCAATGTCGTTATTGATGCACAGAAAAAAGTTATCGGCGCCTTTGCCGGCGAGATGGAGCAGGCTCATTTGCAGGGCTGCGCCTTTTTGCAGGAACTGGCGGCGGTTGCGGCTGCGCCGGCGGAAATTGTCGTTACTACCAACGGCGGTTATCCGCTGGACCAGAATATTTACCAGCATGTAAAAGGCTTGTCCTCCGCGGAAGCTACCTGTAAAAAAGGCGGCGTTATTATTGTCTGCGCTGATCTGGGCGATGGACACGGCAGCGCTGAACTATATGAATGGCTGCAAAAAGGCGCAACAGCCGTGACTAAAACCATTTTAGCAGTGGATCGTTACTCTACCGTGCCGGATCAATGGGCGACGCAGATCATGGCGCGGATTCAGTGCAAGCACAAGGTTATCTTTGTCACCGCGCCAGCCCAGCACGAAGTGCTGCGCCGTATGGGCTTCGCCGCCGTGGAAAGCTTTGAAGAAGCGCTGGCGCAGGCGGAAGAAACGGTCGGTAAGGAAGCTAAAATTACAGTGATTCCTGACGGTGTGGCGGTTATTGTTCGCTAAAAACAATGAAAAGGGAGGCAGATCCATGATCGACGGTATTATTCTTAATGACAATGACAATGTGGCTACCGCAGTGCAGGTGCTGACCAAGGGGCAAAAAGCCCGGGTGCGCCGCAACCGGGAAGAAGTGGAAATTCTTATGACTGAGGACATTCCTTATGGTCATAAATTTGCGGTGCGTAATATTACTGCAGGCGAAGATATTCTAAAATACGGCGAGGTTATTGGCCGCGCCACCAAGAGCATTGCCGGCGGCAGCCACGCGCATGTGCAAAACATTGAAAGTTTGCGCGGCCGGGGCGATCTGAAGGGAGATAAGTAACATGAAGGAATTTTTGGGATATGGCCGGGCGGACGGCTCGGTAGGCACGCGTAATTATGTGGGCGTTTTATCAGCTGTAGTTTGCGTGAACGAAGTAGTGGAGAATATTGTACGTCAGGTGCAGGGAACGACGCGCTTTACGCATCATCAAGGCTGCTGCCAGACGCCGCTGGATATTCATATTGTCAATGACACGTTGATTAATTTGGGCAAGAACCCCAATCTGCATTCGGTGCTGTTGGTCAGCTTGGGCTGTGAGAGCACCGATCTTTCTAGCGTTATTGAAGCCATTGCCGCTTCCGGCAAACGGGTCGAGCACATTGTTGTCCAGGAAGTGGGCGGCTCGGCGCGCACGACGGCCCAAGGCATTTTGATGGCTCAGGACATGGTGAGGGAGGCGTCTTTGGAACAGAGGCGGTCTTTTCCCATCAGCAAGCTGGTGCTGGGGATGAAATGCGGCAGTTCCGATACGACCTCCGGTTTGGTGCCGAATCCGGCTATTGGCGTAGCTTCAGACCTTCTCGTGGCTGCTGGCGGTACGTCGATCCTAGGAGAAGTGACGGAATTTATCGGCGCCGAGCATATTCTGGCCAAGCATGCGGCGAACGAGGAAGTGGCCCAGGGCATTTTGAAGCTGGTGGAGCGCATGGAGCAGCGGGCCATGGCGGTAGGCGAGGATATTCGTGGCGGTCAGCCTACCGGCGGCAACATTAAGGGAGGTCTGACGACGATTGAAGAAAAGTCTCTCGGCGCGATTGCCAAGGCAGGCTCTGCACCGATTCAGGCGGTTTACGAATACGGCCAGCGGCCGGACAAACCAGGCCTTGTCGTCATGGATTCTCCCGGACGGGAGCCGGAAATTTTGACCGGTCTGGCGGCGGCCGGGTGCAATGTGATTGCTTTTGCTACCGGACGCGGCGCGCCGCAGGGTTTCCCCTTTGTGCCGGTGCTGAAGATTACCGGCAGCCGCACGGCGGCGGAAAAAATGATTGACCATATTGATATGAACCTTAGCGCGGTGATTGACGGCGGCGATACCATTCCTGACGCCGGGCAGCGTGTCTTAGAAGAACTGGTGCGGGTTGCCTCCGGGGCGATGACCAAGGCGGAGTTGTCAGGCTATGTAAACTCCATGGATATTTACATGCGCGGGCCAGTTATCTAATTAAGAAATCCGTTGCTTTAGGCACATCTCACACCAAAACGGTATTTTTTCCGTCAGACTTTGTCAGAAAGCCTCGGCATAGCACCGCTATGCCTGCGTTTTCTTTCGCGTCGGACGAAAATACTCCTCGTCTTGGCGGAGTGTTCCTAAAAGCAGCGGACTTCTAGGAAAGTCAAAAAATTTTTTATGACGATATAAACAACTAAAGAAAGGAACGGTTTGACAAGAGGCAGAAAGTGAGGCCGCTTGCTGAACCGTTTTTTTTATTTAGATGGAGTTTAAGGCTGCCATGCTTTTTCATCGTACCTTCCCTTTACTCCCTCTACTCCTGTTAAAATACCCTCCTAAGCCCTCCGGTTCTCGCCGCGACTCTTGTTCAAAATGTCGCATCCCATCGGCTTTTCCGACGTTAAGCAGGACTTTATTCAACGTGACTCGAAACTAAAATCATACAATGCCAGGAGAGGATGAAGATTTTGAGCGAAGCCTATCAAGAAAATACGCCGGAGGCCTTATGGCAGGCATGCCTGCGCTGGGCCCAGGAAAAAGATATGGATTTTCGACTGCGCTGCAGTGAAGCAAAGGTAAAAACGGCGCAGCTTTCCTTAGCGCAACTAGCAATGTTGCCGCTGCAGCCGCAGCCGGAGGAGCAGGCGGCTGTCTTTAGCCGGTTGACGCTGCCTTTAAGCGCTGTTGCCAGACTGATGGGTTCTACGCCGTATTTGGCGGAAGAACTGGAAGATTGGGGCGCTAAAAGCGCCTTGTGGCTGCAGGCTTGCGGTTTATCTAGAGGCTCCGTGCTGCTGCTGGCGGACGGACTGGCAGGGGAAGGACCTGGCTGGGGCGTGCTGCAGGGCGCCGCGTCTTTGCAGGCGACAGTAGCGACGTTAAGCGAGCAGCCTTGGGAAGACATCCAGGCCTATGGAGCAGGCGCCTGCGCTTTGACGGCGACTCTTTTGGACGCCTGGATTAAAAGCGGCGCGGACGCCGGAATTTGCCGGAACTTTTTTTGTTTAACTTCCTCTGTGGCGGAGGAGCAGCGGCAGCGTTGGGAACAACGCTTGGGCGCGCCGGTGCATCGGCAATGGGGGCTGCCGGGCTTGCAGGCGTCGGCGGTAGCTTGGGAATGCCCGCGCCGCCAGGGGTTTCATATCGCGGCGGATTCGTTTTGGGCGGAAACGGTAGATCCTGTGACGCTGCAGGCTTTGCCGGCGGGAGAACCGGGCGAGTTGGCGCTTACCGCCTTGCGGCGGCGCAGTGCGCCAGCCATTCGCATGCGCACAGGCTGGCTGGGACGGCTCGAAGAGGTGAACTGCCGTTGTGGCAGTTCGGAGCCAAGGTTTCTTCCTTTAGAAAAAATACGTTAAAAGAGGTGGCTTATGAAGCTAACCGTTTTAGTGGATAACAATACGATCATCGATCGATATTTTAGAGGGGAGCCTGGAGTTTCGTACTTTATTGAATGCAGCGGCCAAAAGATACTATTCGACACCGGCTATTCTGAATTATTTTGTCTCAATGCATTAAAGCTGGGCCTCGATTTACGCAGCTTGGATGCAGTGGTTCTCTCGCATGGGCATAATGACCATTCTTGGGGATTAGGAGAGCTAGTGCGATTTTTGGCAGAGGCTCAAGGAGAAGGATTTCAGAAGAAAATGCCTGCTTTAGTGGCGCATGACGATGCGTTTCTTCCGAAACAAGAGCAGGGACTGGATATTGGGATGATGCTTTCGATGGAGCAGCTGCAAAACAGTTTTGCCGTGCGCAAAGAGAGAATGTCTCTCTGGTTAACTGAGAAATTGGTATTTTTGGGAGAAATCAAAAGAAGCAATTCCTTTGAAGGGCGTTCGCCGTTGGGGAAAACACTACGAAATGGACAATGGGAAGACGATTTCCTGCTTGATGATTCCGCCTTGGCATATTGTTCGTCTAAAGGCTTAGTGATTATTACAGGCTGTTCCCATGCTGGCATTGCCAATATTGTCGAGCAAGCTAAGAGCGTGTGCGGCGAGGAGCGAATTTATGACGTCATTGGCGGCTTTCATTTGCAAAATCCTTCGCCAGAGGTTTTAGAGCAGACTGTTTCTTATTTTCATGCTTGTTCTCCTAACACCGTACATGCCGGGCATTGTACGGATCTGGCCTCGAAAATGGCCTTGGCTAAGGCAGTGCAGGTCAGGGAAATAGGCGTGGGATTGACGCTGCAGTATGAATAACTAGGGAGCAGCGGTATCCATGGGGATCCTGGACATAGGATATCCTCCGAACTTTCTAAAGGAAGAAGGAATTAGGTTATGAAATTGACGGTTGTTATGGATAATATGGTTCCTTTTGGAGCGTCTAAGCCGTTTGTTGGCGAACATGGCTATTCGCTATTGATCGAGACGGAGGGGAAACAAGTGTTGCTGGATGCCGGGCAGTCGGGAGCGGTAGTGCGCAATCTCAGTTTGTTAGGCGTACATCCAGATGAACTGGACGCCATCGTCATCAGCCATGGTCATTTTGATCATGCCGGCGGATTGGTCAGTTTGCTGCAGCATCGCAGCCGTCCTGTGGCTGTATACGGACATAGCGGCTTGTTTACTAAGCGTTATTCCGTTTCCGGCAATAAGCGCCGTTATATTGGCATTCCCAATACCCAAGAAGAGCTGAGCGGCCTAGGGGCGCGGTGGCGGTTGGCGGAAGAGCCGGGTGAAATTTTACCGGGGCTTTTTTTCAGCGGCGCTGTGCCGAGGCGTACTGACTACGAACAAGGAGACAGCAAGCTTGTGGTTTGCGGCGGCTGTGGGGGCGATTGTCAGGATATTATTGCCGACGACACTTCTTTGTATTATCGGCATAAAAAGGGTTTGGTGGCGCTGTCAGGCTGCGCTCATGCCGGGCTGGTGAATACAGTGGAGCATGGCTTTGCGGTCACTGGGACGGAAACTTTGTTTGGCTGGGTCGGCGGTACCCATCTAGGTCCGGTAGGCGCAGAGCAGCAGACGAAAACGTTGGCGCAGATTGAAGCGTATGCGCCGCAGTTTATCGCCGCCAGTCACTGCACCGGCTTTGCGATGATGGCGGAGCTGGAGCGGCGTTTGGGAGACCGCTTTGTTAGCGGTATGGTAGGGCAGGTCATTGAAGTGCCGGAATAAGCAAATTAGAAATAGGTAGCCCAAAAACAGAGTTAGCAGCGAGGGAGATGGCTGTTAACTCTGTTTTCTATTCCAAAGACTGTATTAAGACGAAAAGAGTGAATAATGAAAAAATAAAACAGGTATTTGCAGGGTATTCCAAGAATTAGTAAGTAAGAAAAATTTGTATTCCCGGACGATGAGGCGTTGTAGCGTAAAGGAGGGAGTGCGTATGAAAGGAGATGGAGGCTGGAGCCCCTACTTGGCGGGAGCTTTGAGCGGCCTTGTCTCGGTGGGGTCGGTCTGGTTTACAGGCAAATATTTAGGAGCGTCAACAACCTTTGTACGAACTACCGGTATGATGGAACAGCTGGTTGCGCCGGAGCGAGTGGCGCAAATGTCCTATTTTTTGAGAGAACTGCCGATAATCGATTGGCAGTGGATGATGGTGCTGGGAATTGCCGTCGGTTCCTGGATTGCCGCTGTTTCTTCCGGCAGTTTTCGTATTCAAGCGCTGCCGCCAATGTGGGAGCGTCATTTTGGCCCGTCCATTGCCTTGCGGGCGCGGGCGGCTTTTGTCGGCGGTGTTATCGCCATGTTTGGGGCGCGCTTGGCGGACGGTTGTCCCAGCGGGCATGGTCTTAGCGGGTCGCTGCAGCTGGCGGTCAGCGGCTATGTGGCGCTGGCGTGCTTTTTCCTCGGCGGTTTGTTGATGGCCAATTGGCTGTATCGGGGAGGTGGCCGGAGATGATGGAGCTGCTGTACGGATTCCTGACCGGTATTTGTTTTGGCTTTTTCCTGCAGAAGGGACGTGTCCTGCGTTATGATAAGCAGCTAGCGGCGCTGCGTTTGCAAGATATGACTATTGTCAAATTTATGCTGTCCCATATTGCCGTTGCCATGGTCGGCGTATATTGGCTGTATGACCTGGGGTTGGTCAAGCTGTCGGTAAAGCCAACTATTTTAGGAGGCGTTATTGTAGGCGGCTTACTTTTTGGCCTGGGATGGGGACTTCTCGGCTATTGCCCGGGTACTTCCCTGGGGGCGTTAGGAGAAGGTCGTTGGGATGCGGTATGGGGTATTTTAGGCATGCTGGCAGGCGCTGGCCTATATGCCGAGGCATTTCCCTTTTTGTCCAAGACATTGCTAACCTGGGGTAACTACGGTAAGATTACTTGGCCTCAAGTGCTGGGGGTTAATCACTGGCTGGTTATCGTGCCGCTGGTGGCGGCGATAGGCGCACTATTCTGGTGGTTGGAAAAACACGAGCTATAATATAAACAGCCGCCTTGACCCTTGCTGGTCGAGGCGGCTGTGCGTTTTTCATAGCCCTTTGTCGCACCCTCCCTTTACTCCCTCTACTCCTGTTCCAGACTTTTCGTTTCTCCCTTCTGGGCCGCCATTTCCTTGATTTTGTCGCCGGAAATGACTTCTTCTTGCTGCAGCACCTGCGCTACTTGATGCAGTATGTCGGCGTGCTTGTCAAGAATGGTTTGGGCGGCGCATTGGGCTTCTTCCAAAAGGGCGCGGATTTCTTCATCAATGGACGCCACCGTAGCTGGACTGATATCGGTGCGGCTGGAGACGCCTCCCAACAGATATGCCGGAGCGGCTGCATAGCGTACAGGCCCTAGGCGTGCGGACATACCGAATTCTGTCACCATGCGTCGCGCCATTTCCGTGGCTCGTTCCAAATCGTTGGCAGCGCCTGTGGACGTTTCACCGAAGATTAGGCATTCCGCTGCGCGGCCGCCTAACATGACGGCTAGGCGGGATTTAAGTTCTCCTTCACCGACTAGATAGCGATCTTCCATAGGCATTTGCATGGTGTATCCCAGAGCGCCTTTGGCTGTAGGGATAATGCTGACCTTGTGGATGGGGTCGGTACCAGGCAAGTGATAAGCGGTTAGAGCGTGGCCGGCTTCATGGTAGGCTACTTTGCGGCGTACTTCGCTGGAAAGAGGCGTTTTGCGCTGTAAGCCGGCAATGATGCGTTCGATTGCTAGGTTGAAGTCTTCCATCGTAACTTCTTCCGCCTGGCGGCGTACGGTTAAGAGGGCGGCTTCGTTGGCAATGTTGGCTAGATCGGCTCCGGAAAAGCCGGGAGTGATCTTCGCTAGCCGTTCTAGGTCTACATCCGGGCCGAGAGGCATTCGTTTGGTATGAATGTGCAGGATTTCTAGGCGTCCGGATTCTGTGGGCAGGGAAACCTGAATCTGCCGGTCAAAACGGCCGGGACGGACCAGGGCAGGGTCTAAAATGTCCGCGCGGTTGGTGGCGGCCATGATGACAACGCCGGAATTGGCTTTAAAGCCGTCCATTTCCGCCAGCAGTTGGTTGAGGGTATTTTCCTGTTCGCTGTTGGCGCCGATGCGGTTGAGATTAGAACGAGCTTGGCCGACTGCGTCGATTTCGTCGATAAAGATGATGCAAGGAGCTTTTTTCTGTGCTTGGGCGAAGAGATCCCGCACCCTGGCGGCCCCGACGCCGACAAACATTTCTACAAAGCTGGAACCTGTGAGAAAGAAGAAAGGCACGCCAGCTTCACCGGCGGTGGCTTTGGCCAAGAGCGTTTTGCCTGTGCCGGGAGGGCCGGTGAGCAGTACGCCTTTAGGCAGTTTCGCACCGATACGGTCAAACGATTCCGGCCGCTGCAGGTAGTCAATGATTTCCCGCAATTCCACCAAAGCCTCTTCAACACCGCCGATGTCGGAGAATTTAACGCCGATCATTTCTCCTTGGATTTCGTTGGCTTTGCTTTGGCCCAAGGCCATAGCCGTGTCGGCTCCGCCCATGCGGCGCAGCAGGATATACCAGAGCAGCAGCAAGGGCAGTAACGGCAAAATCCAACCGAATATGGTGACTAGCGGGCTAGAGGTTTCTGTTTGGGCGGAGAAGGAGACGCCGGCCTTAAGGAGTCGATCTGTCAGAGCCGGGTCAGTGACGGGAACGACTTGAGAGTAGATGGGGCGTTTGCTGTCGGCGTCTTTTTTTAACGAGAAGCGAATGCGGTCGCTGCCGATAAAGACCTTATCGATTTCGCCGGCGTTCAGCTCCTGCAAAAAAGTATTATAGGAGACTTCCCGCTCTTTTACAGGCAGCGAGGAGAAAAGTAAATCATTGAAAAGCCATGTGAGGAGCAGGGCGGCCAGAAAGAAGGCCAGTGAAAAATAGCGTTGCTTTTTATCCATTCCCAACAGCTCCTTTTTCTAGGCGCCACTGACTTGCTCGTATCTCGCGCCACGACGGTTCTTTTTTTGTCTGGCTGCGTTAAGGTACCCTTGAAAGAGCACCGCTATTCTTGCGGCCACTTTGCCTTGCCAGGCTAAAACATTTCTCGTTGTGGCGGAGCACTTGCAGAGTCAGTGGCACCCTGAGAGTTACCGATAGTTCAAAGGGTTATGGTTAGACAATAAATGATAGAGACGTTGCTAAGGAACCGCGAAATACAGGAAAGACGTGAAACGGTTTATTTTAATTTTAGTATGTTTTAAGAATATACTTTCTCCGAGGACGGCTTCGAGTCCTGCTTGAGGCTGGTTTATACTATAATAGAGATAAAGGGGGCGGGCGGCGTGATCATCGATCAGGAATTGGCGCAGCAGATTGTGGATCATCTGATGGGCATTGTGCAGCGCAATGTGAATATCATGGACTGCAACGGCATTATTCTCGCTTCCGGACAGCCGGAGCGGCTAGGGCAGTTTCATCAGGGCGGGCTTTTAGCGGCGCAGCAGCGCCATGTGGTGGAAATCGCACCGACGGAAACGCAGCATTTTCTGGGAGCCTTGCCAGGGGCGATGTGGCCCATTGTGTTGCGCGAGAAGGTGATCGGCGTGGTCGGCGTTACCGGCAAGCCGGATGAAGTGCGCAGTACGGCGCAACTGGTAAAAACCGTGACGGAGCTGATCTTAGAGCGGGAAATGTTTCAAGCCGATTATCGTTCGGAACACCGCTTTCGGTCCCGTTTGGTCAAGCGTCTGTTGTCGCCGGAAGTAAAAACGGAAGATGGCGAGCTGCGGACGTTGGCGGAATTGCAAGGCTACCAATTGGGCTTGCCGAGGCAGGTCTGGTTGTTGCGCTTGCGTACGGAAGCAGACTCGTTTATTGATGAAAAGCTGCATAATTTAGCGGCCGACCGTCTGCATGAAACAGTGCTGCGCACAATTAACGAAAGCGGCGTTTTACAGCAGGAGGATTTGGGGCTGTTCTATAAAAATGACGTGTTTTGCATGCTCAAGGAGGTGCGAGCTGGAGAAGCGGGGACACTCTTGATGGAAGCGGCGGCAAAGCTGCTGGCCCGCTTGCAGGAAGCGCTGCCGGCTATTTTTTTCAGTATTGGCATTGGCGGACAGACTCTAGGGGACGAAGAACTTTGGCGTTCTTATCAGGAGGCTTTTTTTGCCGCAGAGCGTCCTGGGGAAGGTTTGCGTTCTATTTATGAAAAAGAAGTGCTGTTGGGTTATTTGTTGCAAAAAAGCCCAGGTCCAGGAGTATCCTCTTTAGCGCTGCGACCGTTAACGGAAAAATTGGAATCCCTTAAGGACAAGGAGGAACTATTAGAGAGCGTTGCAACCTTGCTGGCGCATAATCTCAATGTGTCTGCGGCGGCGGAGGCGCTCTACGTCCATCGCAATACGCTGCGGTTCCGTTTGGAAAAAATAAAAAAAATACTTCATTTAGATCCGTGCCGACGTTTTCAAGACGCCGTGCTTTGTCAGTGCCTACTGGCGGAGTTAAAGACTCGCTGATTCTTTTCTGAGTATACGTGTTAAATGGAAGGAGTTAGGCGAAGGAAACCGAATTAAGAATATATTAAAACATTTAAGAAGTTGATTGCGTTACCTTTTGTTTTTAAAGGAGGCGGAAGCGATGAATTACCGGATAGTGTTAGCCTACTGGATAGGGGGAACGCTGTTCGGTTTTATTTTCCCTGTTATTGTTTTAGGGTATGAACTTATGCGCTTGCAGCTAGAGTTTTCTTGGAGTAATTTGCTGCTGGCCCAAAGTATAACGCCGATCACTAAGCTGGCTTATACGGCTCCAGTACTTTTTGGTTTGTTTGCGTCAGTAGCCGGTATTTACCAGATGCGTTTGGAATGGCATAAAAAAAATCTTAACGCCTTGGTGGAGGAGAGAACTTCTTTTATTGAGCAATTGCTGGATCATAGCCCCAATCTTTTATTTTATGAAGACAAAGACGGACGGCTGCTGGGCTGCAACAAAGCCTACGAGCAAGCGTTTCAGGTGCGCCGGGAGGATCTCGTCGGCAGGACCGTTTTGGAGATGCCGCATATCGCCCCGGAGGAAGCGCAGGCGTACTATGAGGAACAGCGCGAGGTTATTGCTACAGGCGCGATGATGTATCGCCAAGTGCCGCGCCGTTTTGCCGACGGCAGCATACATGAGCTGTTATATTGGATTTCCGGCTTTCGTCTGCCTGACGGCAGCCCAGGCGGCCTGATGGGAACCATTGTGGATGTAAGCGAGCTCAAAAAGAAAGAGGAAGAACTAAACCAAGCGCATGCAGAAGCTCAGGAGGCGCTGCAGGCAAAATCCCTCTTTTTGGCCAATATCAGCCATGAGATTCGCACGCCGATGAATGCGATTATCGGTATGGCGTACTTAGCGCTGAAAACCGACTTAAATGATAAGCAGCGGGACTATGTGGAAAAAATCCACAATGCCGGTACGGCATTGTTGGCGATTATTAACGACCTATTGGATTTCTCCAAAATGGAAGCGGATAGGATGCATCTGGAGCAGGCGGAATTTGCCCTGCAAGGCGTACTGGATCAGGTGGTAACGATGACGAGCCGCCAGGCCCAGCTAAAGGGTCTGGAAATTTTATACCGCGTGGCGCCGGATGTGCCGGAATACCTGCTGGGGGATTCTTTGCGCTTAGGACAGGTATTGACCAATTTAGTCAATAATGCTGTCAAATTTACGGAAACTGGCGAGATTGTGCTTGAAATTCAAAATATACGCCGTACTGGAGAGCGGGTGCAGCTCCAGTTTTCCGTCAAGGACACGGGCATTGGCATGTCGAAGGAGCAGCAGGGTCGGCTGTTTCAACCGTTTACGCAAGGAGATAGCTCTACGACTCGTAAACATGGAGGCAGCGGCTTGGGCCTTACGATCAGCAAGAAACTGGTAGAGCTTATGGGCGGCCAGATGTGGGTGGAAAGCCAGCCGGGACAGGGGAGTACGTTCTTCTTTTCGATTTGGCTGGGAGTGGGTGCGGAAGTAATCCGTTCCAGAGTCCCTAAAGGGCTGGAAGAAAAACGCCTGCTGGTTGTGGATGATAATCAGGCTGCTCGGGAAATCCTGGCGGATCATTTGAAGTCTCTGCGTTTCACAGTAGATACGGCGGAATCCGGAGTTGAAGCGCTAAAACGGGTGGAAGAAGCCGACGAAGCGCATCAGCCTTATGCAGCGGTCTTCATGGATTGGCAGATGCCACAGCTTAACGGGCTGGAGACGACGCGGCAATTACGAAAAACGCCGCTTCAGGAACCGGCGCCGGAAGTGGTGTTGGTGACTGCCTTTGAAAAAGATAAGGCCGAGGAGGAAGCGAAGCAATGCGGGATTGATACGGTGCTCATCAAGCCCGTAGGGCCGTCGGTATTATTTGACACGATGGTGCGCTTGCTGGCGGAAGAGACGGTTGCCGAGGAAGAGTATCGCGGAGGCGAACCGGAAAAGGACTATCATTTGCAGGGCGTGCGGGTTCTGTTGGTGGAGGACAATCTTATTAATCAGCAAATCGCCGTAGAGTTGCTGCATCGCCAGAATGTATATGTGGAGGTAGTAGGCAACGGGCTGTTGGCGGTGGAGCGAATTGAAGCGGTGCCGCCGGATATTTTGCCGTATGATGCGATTTTGATGGATGTGCATATGCCGGTGATGGATGGCTTTGAGGCGACAAAGCGCATTCGTCAGTGCAACCAGGAGGTTCCGATTATCGCCATGACCGCTAGAGCGATGGCTAATGAAAGAGAGCTTTGCTTACAGTTAGGAATGAACGCGCATCTGCCGAAACCCATTGATTATCACTTGTTATATTCAACGCTGGCTTACTGGACGGCCGGGAAGGGCAAGGCGTTGGCGCGACGGGAGCCGACGGTGCAGGGAAGGGAGGTCAAGGGGATGGAAAAACTTGTAGGACTGAATGTGCAAGAGGCGTTGCAGCGTCTCCTCGGTAACGAAGAGTTGTATCAAAAGTTATTGCAAGAATTCGCCTTGGATCAGGAGGCGGCGGTTATGGCAGCGCAGGAAGCTATGCTGCAGGAAGATTGGGACGTGGCGGTACGTACGGCGCATACTTTGAAAGGATCGGCGGCCAATCTAGGCGCGATGGCGTTGTCCAAGGCGGCGGCGCAGTTGGAGATGGCTTTGCGTGGGAAAGAAGCTACGCCTGACTTGTTCCAGCAAGCGCAAGAAGAACTGCAGCGCGTTCTTTCGTCCATCCAGGAAGCCTGGCCTTCTGAAACAACCGAAGAAGCGACGCCCCAAGCCGGCGAAGACGCATGGCTCCAAGCGGAACCGGAGCTGGGAGAATTGCGGCGTCTTTTAGCGGAGTTTGACAGCGAGGCGCAAGACTATTTTCAAGCGCATAAAAAGAATTGGGCGCCGTTGTTTGACGCTATGGAATTTTCTCGTTTAGAGCAGCTGTTACGGCGTTTTGAATTGGAAGATGCGCTGACGCAGCTCAACCATTTGTGTGAGAGAAGGTGTACGCGGTGACAGCGGAAAAGCCGGTTGTGTTGGTTGTAGATGATGCGCCCGACAATATTGCTCTGGCAAGTTCGTTGTTAAAGTCGGACTATAAGGTCAAGGTGGCTACCAATGGAGCCAAGGCGCTGCAGATTGTGAAGCAGGCGGCGCCAGACTTGATTTTACTGGATGTAATGATGCCGGTGCTGGATGGCTATGAAACCTGTCGACAGTTGCAGGCCGACCCGGTGCTGGCGGATATTCCCGTCATTTTTCTTACGGCGCGGCAGGAGCAGGAGGATGAAGCGAAAGGCCTGGCTTTAGGAGCGGTGGACTATATTACCAAGCCGCTCAATCCGGCGATTTTGCTGTCTCGGGTTAAAACGCATATTAAGCTGCATCAAGCACAGCAGTTTTTCCGTGATAAAGCCAGCTATCTGGAAGCGGAAGTAGCTAGGCGTATGAAGGAAATTTCCTTGATTCAAGAGGTTTCCATTGTGGCCATGGCTTCCTTGGCGGAGACGCGCAGCAACGAAACAGGAGCGCATATTCAGCGTACCGCGGCGTATGTGCGGGAGCTGGCGCTGTTTTTGCAAAATCGGCGGGGCTATCGCGACGTGTTGACGCCCGAAAACATTCAGCTCTTGGTGCGTTCAGCGCCGTTGCATGATATCGGCAAGGTGGGTATTCCCGATAGCATCTTGCTCAAACCAGGCAAGCTGACCGTGGAAGAGTTTGCGGTCATGAAAACCCATTCCGCTATTGGGCGTGATGCCATCCGGCGAGCGGAGCTCTTGCTGGGGACGGAAGAAAGCTATTTGCAGTTTGCCAAAGAGATTGCTCAAGGGGGGGTGCGGACGATATCTTGGACACCCTAAGCAACCAATCCAAGACTTCGTCGGTACTCCAATGGACTTCTATTTCCCAGTGACGTTTTAATCCTTGTTTCATTGTACCAGATTAAGTAGTTGTTAAGGATTTCGATAAACTGATGAATGCTTACACCGGACCAGTTACGATTATAGAACATTTCATTTTTCAAACGTCCAAACAGACCTTCACAAGCAGAGTTGTCTGGAGAGCACCCCTTCTTTGACATGGAGCGTTGAAGACCCGCGTTTTTC